>NZ_JANCLM010000036.1:0-73107 GCF_024259445.1 Pseudomonas sp. DVZ6 | reverse complement strand
GGGATGGTTCCCCTCTCAGCGATACGCCTCCACCGGCACGCACGCACAGAACAGATTCCTGTCCCCATACACGTTGTCGACCCGGTTCACCGCCGGCCAGTACTTGTGCTGGCGCGCGTGAGCGCTGGGGGCGATGCCCTGCTCGATGCTGTATGGCCGGTTCCACGGCGCCAGCACGTCGGCCAGGGTGTGCGGCGCATGCTTGAGCGGATTGTCCTCGGCCGGCCAGTTGCCCTCCTGCACCTCGGCGATTTCCGCCCTGATCGCCAGCATCGCCTCGACGAAACGGTCCAGTTCGGCCTTCGACTCGCTCTCGGTGGGCTCGACCATCAGCGTGCCCGGCACCGGGAACGACATGGTCGGCGCATGGAAGCCGTAGTCCATCAGGCGCTTGGCCACATCCTCCTCGGTGATGCCGGTCAGCGCCTTGAGCGGCCGCAGGTCGAAGATGCACTCATGGGCCACCCGTTGGTTGCGCCCACGGTAGAGCACCGGGAAGGCATCGCGCAGCTGGCTGGCCAGGTAGTTGGCGGACAGGATCGCCACCTCGCTGGCGTCGGCCAGTTGCGGCCCCATCATGGCGATGTACATCCAGCTGATCGGCAGGATGCTGGCACTGCCCCAGGGCGCAGCGCTCACCGCGCTGTTGGTCGGTTCCAAGCCCGGCACCGGCACCACCGGGTGGCTGGCGACGAACGGCTTGAGGTGGGCGCGGATGCCGATCGGGCCCATGCCCGGACCGCCACCGCCATGGGGAATGCAGAAGGTCTTGTGCAGGTTCATGTGCGAGACATCGGCACCGATGTCCGCCGGTCGCGCCAGCCCCACCTGGGCATTGAGGTTGGCGCCGTCCATGTACACCTGCCCACCGTACTGGTGCACCACTTCGCAGATCTCGCGGATCCCCTCCTCGTACACGCCATGGGTGGAGGGGTAGGTCACCATGAGGCATGACAGCCGCTCGCCGGCGGCGTGGGCCTTGGCCTTGAGATCGTCGAGATCGACGTTGCCGTCTTCGTCGCACTCGACGATCACCACTTCCATGCCGGCCATCTGCGCCGATGCCGGGTTGGTGCCATGGGCCGAGGACGGGATCAGGCACAAGGTGCGCCCGGGCTGGTGACGGCTGCGGTGGTAACGGGTGATCGCCATGAGCCCGGCGTATTCGCCCTGGGCACCGGAGTTGGGCTGCATGCAGATGGCGTCGAAGCCGGTGATCGCGCACAACCAACTTTCCAGCTCGTCGATCATCGCCTTGTAGCCTTGCACCTGGGCGGCCGGGGCGAAGGGGTGCGGCTGGGCGAACTCCGGCCAGGTGATCGGGATCATCTCGCTGGTGGCGTTGAGCTTCATGGTGCACGAGCCCAGTGGGATCATCGACTGGTTCAAAGCCAGGTCCTTGTTCTCCAGCTGCTTGAGGTAGCGCAGCATCTCGGTTTCGCTGTGGTGCAGGTTGAACACCGGGTGGCCGAGGATCGGGGTACGGCGCACCAGCGCGCCGGGGATGCCTTCGGGCAGCGCCTGCTGGTCGAGCGTGGCGATATCCAGGCCATGATCGACGCCGAGGAAGATATCCAGCAGCTTGAGCACCGTGGCTTCGTCACAGGTTTCGTCCAGGCTCACCCCCAGATGCCCGCGCCCGAGGATGCGCAGGTTGATGCGGGCGTTCACGGCGCTTTCGATGATCGCCGCCTGGGTGCCGCCGACGTCCAGGGTCAGGGTATCGAAGAAGTGCTGGTTGAGGCGCTTGATGCCCTTGGCTTCGAGGCCGGCGGCAAGGATGAAGGTCAGCCTGTGCACCCGCTGGGCGATGCGCTGCAGGCCCTCGGGGCCGTGGTAGACAGCGTAGAAGCCGGCGATGTTGGCCAGCAGCACCTGGGCCGTGCAGATATTGGAGTTGGCCTTCTCCCGGCGGATGTGTTGCTCGCGGGTCTGCAGGGCCATGCGCAGCGCGGTGTTGCCGCGGGCATCGCGGGACACGCCGATGATGCGCCCGGGCATGGCCCGCTTGTAGTCGTCGCGGCAGGCGAAATAGGCCGCGTGTGGCCCGCCGTAGCCCATGGGCACGCCAAAGCGCTGGGTCGAGCCGAGCACCACGTCGGCCCCCAGCTCGCCCGGCGGCGTCAGCACCACCAGGCTGAGAATGTCGGCGGCGACGCAGGCCAGGGCCTGCTGGGCGTGCAGTTGCTCGACCAGCGGACGCAGGTCGCGCACCTCGCCGTGGGTGTCCGGGTACTGCAGCAACGCCCCGAACACCTTGTGCTTGGCCAGGTTATCCACAGAATCGATGATCAGCTCGAAGCCGAAGCCCTCGGCGCGGGTCTTGAGCACCGACAGGGTCTGCGGGTGGCAGTGCTCGTCGGCGAAAAAGGCATTGCTCTTGCTGCGTGCCACACGCTTGGCCATGGCCATGGCCTCGGCGGCGGCGGTGGCCTCGTCGAGCAACGAGGCATTGGCCAGGGCCAGGCCGGTGAGGTCGATGACCATCTGCTGGTAGTTCAGCAGCGCCTCCAGCCGCCCTTGGGCGATTTCCGGCTGATAGGGCGTGTAGGCGGTGTACCAGCCGGGATTCTCCAGCACGTTGCGCAGGATGACCGTAGGGGTGATGGTCGCGTGGTAGCCCATGCCGATCAGGCTGGTCCACAGCTGGTTCTGCGCGGCATGGCTCGCCAGCCTGGCCAGCGCGGCCTGCTCATCGAGGGCTGGCGGCAGGTCCAGCGGGCGGTTGAAGCGGATGCCCGGCGGTACCGTCTGCTCGATCAGTTCGCTGCGGCTGGCGACGCCAAGGGCGTCGAGCATGGCCTGCTGCTCCTGGGCATCGGGCCCCAGGTGGCGACGCAGGAAAGGGTTGGGCTCTTGCAGTTGATGCAGGGATGGCGACTGGGACATGGCGACGATCTCTTCCTGGACCAGTTCTCAAGGGAGACTTACAAGTCTAGGAAGGGATCAGCGATGTTGCGGGAAAACTTGCTTTTACAATACCGGCCTCATCGCGGGGCAAGCCCGCTCCCACGATGTGTACCATGCGTGGGAGCGGGCTTGCCCCGCGATGAGGCCGGTCCTGTCACTCGCCGATCAGGGCTGCGTAACCAGCGGCATCCAGCAGCTTGTCCAGCTCGGACTTGTCGCTCGGCTTCAGTTTGAAGATCCACGAATCGTACGGCGATTCGTTGAGCAGTTCCGGGCTGTCGGCCAGTTCTTCGTTGACCGCGATCACCTCGCCACCCACCGGCGCGTAGATGTCCGAAGCTGCCTTGACCGACTCGACCACGCCAGCGGCGTCGCCAGCAGCGAACACCTTGCCGACTTCGGCCAGCTCGACGAACACCACGTCACCCAGGGCTTCCTGGGCGTGATCGCTGATACCCACGGTCACTGTGCCATCGGCTTCCAGGCGGGCCCATTCATGGCTTTCGGCAAAACGCAGGTCGGCGGGGATTTGGCTCATAGTCTTGTATTCCTCGTTAGGGTCAGCGGTCGGCCCGCCATTTGAATAATCAGATCAGGATCTTGCCATGGCGCACGAAGGTCGGCTTGACCACCCGCACCGGGTACCACTTGCCGCGGATCTCCACCTCGGCGCGGTCGCCGGTGGCCATCGGCACGCGGGCCAGGGCAATGGATTTGCTCAGCGTAGGCGAGAAACTACCACTGGTTATCTCTCCTTCGCCAATCCCGGATACACGGACCACCTGGTGGGCACGCAGTACACCGCGCTCCTCGAGCACCAGGCCGACCAGTTTTTCCTTCACGCCCTGCTCGATTTCCGCCAGCAGGCCGGCACGGCCAATGAATTCGCGCCCCGCCGGCTCCCAGGCGACGCTCCAACCCAGGTTGGAGGTCAGTGGGGTGTGGGCTTCGTCGATGTCCTGGCCATACAGGTTCATGCCGGCTTCAAGGCGCAGCGTATCGCGCGCGCCCAGGCCGCTCGGGGCGATGCCGGCGCCGACCAGGTCGTTGAAGAACGCCGGGGCCTGTGCGCCGGGAAGGATGATCTCCAGGCCGTCCTCGCCGGTATAACCGGTGCGGGCGATGAACCAGTCACCGTCGGCGAGGCCTTCGAACGGGCGCAGTTCGCGGATCAGCGCGGCACGCGAGGCGCTGAGCAAGGCGGCGACCTTTTCCCGGGCATGGGGGCCCTGGATGGCGAGAATGGCCAGGTCAGGGCGCACCTTGAAACCGACCTTGAAACCTTCGCTACGCGCTTGCAGCCAGGCCAGTACCTTGTCGCGGGTGGCGGCATTGGCCACCAGACGGTAGCCGTCCTCGATGCGGTAGGCGATCAGGTCGTCTATCACCCCGCCGTCGGCGTTGAGCAGGGGGCTGTAGAGGGCCTTGCCGGGGCTTTCCAGACGCGTCACGTCATTGGCCAGCAGGTGTTGCAGCCAGGGTGTGGCGGCGCAACCGTCGATATCGATGACGGTCATGTGGGAGACATCGAAGACCCCGCAGTCACTGCGCACCTGGTGGTGCTCCTCGACTTGCGAGCCGTAATGCAGGGGCATGTCCCATCCGCCGAAATCGACCGTCTTGGCGCCGAGCGCCAGGTGCAGGTCATACAGAGGCGTACGCTGTCCCATGGGTTTCTCCTTCCGGGCGTGGCGAGGCGGCGGCGGTCGGCGATGTTCAATCATCACCTGTTCTTGTAGGACCCGTCGCTGCGAATGCCGCGCATTGTAGCCGCAAGGAGGCTGCGTGGCACCCTCAGCGCGGGTGGCCCGGACGATGGGCCGAGCGACGGATCAGGCCGATCACCGGCAGCAGGCCGACCAGCACCAGGGTCAGGGCCGGCAGCGAGGCCCGTGCCCATTCGCCCTCGCTGGTCATCTCGAACACCCGCACGGCCAGGGTGTCCCAGCCGAACGGGCGCATCAGCAGGGTCGCCGGCATCTCTTTCAACACGTCGACGAACACCAGCAGGGCGGCGCTGAGCGCACCGGGCACCAGCAACGGCAGATACACCTTGAAAAACAATCCCGGCCCGGCGACCCCGAGGCTGCGCGACGCCTCCGGCAACGACGGACGGATCCGCTCCAGGCTGCTTTCCAACGGGCCATAGGCCACGGCGATGAAGCGCACCAGGTAGGCCAGCAGCAGGGCCGACAGGCTGCCCAGCAGCAACGGCTTGCCCGCCCCGCCCAACCATTGCAACAGCGGCACCACCAGTTGGTTGTCCAGGTAGCTGAACGCCAGCATGATCGATACAGCCAGCACCGAGCCCGGCAAGGCATAGCCGAGGTTGGCCAGGCCGACCCCGGCGCGGATGGCCGTGGTCGGCGCCTGGCGCCGGGCGAAGGCCATCAGCATGGCCACACTGACCGTGATCAGCGCCGCCATGGCGCCCAGGTACAAAGTGTGCAGGACCAACCCGACATACCGCTCATCCAGATCGTGTCGGCCGCGCTGCCAGAACCACGCCAGCAACTGCAGCATCGGAATGACGAAGGCGCAGGCGAACACCAGCAGGCACCAGCCGCTGGCGGCCAATGCCTTGATCCCCCGCAGGTGGTACAGCGCCTGGCCTCGCGGCCGCTCATTGCCGCTGCGGCTGGCACCACGGGCGCGGCGCTCGCCATACAGCACCAGCATCACCGCCAGCAGCAGCAGGCTGGCCAGCTGCGCCGCGCTGGACAGGCTGAAGAAGCCGTACCAGGTCTTGTAGATGGCCGTGGTGAAGGTGTCGAAGTTGAACACCGCCACCGCGCCGAAATCGGCCAGGGTCTCCATCAGCGCCAGGGCGATGCCGGCGCCGATGGCCGGGCGCGCCATGGGCAAGGCCACCCGCCAGAACGCCTGCAGCGGCGACAGCCCGAGTACCCGCGCCGCCTCCATCAGGCCCTTGCCCTGGGCCATGAACGCGGTACGCGCCAGCAGGTAGACATAGGGATAGAACACCAGCACCAGCACCGTGATCACGCCGCCCGTGGAGCGCACCCGCGGCAGGCGCATGGGCCCGAACACCTCGCGCAGGGCCGTCTGCACGGGGCCTGCGAAGTCGAGCAGGCCGACGAAGACGAACGCCAGGACATAGGCCGGAATCGCGAACGGCAGCATCAGCGCCCAGTCCAGCCAGCGCCGACCGGGGAATTCGCAGAGGCTGGTGAGCCAGGCCAGGCTCACCCCCAGCACGGTCACGCCGAGGCCCACCCCCAGCACCAGGGTCAGGGTGTTGCCCAGCAGGCGGCTCATCTGGGTGTCGAGCAGGTGCGACCAGATCTGCATGTCGACCGATTGCCAGGACAGCAGCAGGACGCTCAGCGGGAGCAGGACCAGGGCGGCGGTCAGGGAGACCGGCAGGTACCAGCGGCGTTGGGAGGTGTGGGGCAATGCAGGAGTCTCGGTTGCAGGTGGCGACCGCTGCGCGGTCGTTCGCGGCTAAAGCCGCTCCCACAGGGATCGCGCAAACCTGCCAGGCAGCGCAGAACCTGTGGGAGCGGCTTTAGCCGCGAAGGGGCCCTTGTAGGGCCCCGCAAGGATAAGCGCTGAAACTCAGTTCCAGCCAGCCCGATCCATCAAGCGAATCGCTTCGGCCTGGCGCTTGCCGGCGACTTCCACCGGAATGCTGTCGGTCTTGAAGCTGCCCCAGGCCGCGACTTCCGTCGAAGGCTTGACCTTCGGGTTGGCCGGGAACTCCTGGTTGATGTCGGCGAACAGCTTCTGCGCCTCCTCGCCGGTCATCCACTCCACCAGTTTCCTCGCCGCTTCCGGATGCGGTGCATGCTTGGTCAGGCCGATACCCGACAGGTTGACGTGCACGCCGCGATCAGCCTGGTTGGGCCAGAACAGCTTCACCGGCAGGTCAGGCTTCTCCTTGTGCAGGCGCCCGTAGTAGTAGGTGTTGACGATGCCCACGTCGCACTGCCCGGCGGCGATGGCCTGGAGCACCGCGGTGTCGTCGGAGAACACATCGGTGGACAGGTTGTTGACCCAGCCCTTGATCAGCTTCTCGGTCTCGGCCTCGCCGTGGTTCTCGATCAGCGTGGCGGTCAGCGACTGGTTGTAGACCTTCTTCGCCGTGCGCAGGCACAGGCGGCCCTCCCAGTTCTTGTCGGCCAGGGCCTCGTAGGTGCTGAGCTCACCCGGTTTGACCCGGTCGGTGGAGTAGGCGATGGTCCGCGCGCGCAGGCTCAGGCCGGTCCAGTCATGGGACGAGGCGCGGTACTGCGGCGGGATGTTCTGGTCGATGACCGCCGACTTGATCGGCTGCAGGATGCCCATCTGCTCGGCCTGCCAGAGGTTGCCGGCATCGACGGTGAGCAGCAGGTCGGCCACGCCGTTCTCGCCCTCGGCCTTGATGCGCTGCATCAGCGGGGCTTCCTTGTCGGTGATGAACTTGATCTTGACGCCGGTCTTGGCGGTATAGGCGTCGAACACCGGCTTGATCAGCTCGTCGATGCGCGAGGAGTACACCACCACTTCATCCGCCGCCTGGGCGGTGCCGCCGAACAGAGTGAGGGCCAGGGCGGCCAGTAGGGGCTTGCGGGGCAACATCGGGGGTACTCCTCGCTGGATTGAGAAGTGTAAATGGTAGTGAATCCCATTTTCCTGCTCATCTGTCGAGGAGTTACTGGATGTTGCAAGGGGCTGGTTGCGAGGGCTGCATAGCAGCACCGATCATTCGAAATTGCCCTGCAACTGGTGGATCTGCCGCCGCTGCTTCTTGTTCGGTCGCCCATCGCTGGTCATGCCCAGCGCGCCCGCCTTGCGCATCTCGGCCGCCTGTTCGCGACGTTTCACGCTCTCGGCCGTTTCCTCGTAGAGCGTCTGCGCCTCAGGCGCTCCGCGGCGCACCACCGACAATGCCCTGACCACCACGGTGCGCTCGTCGAAACCGGTGCGCAGCACGAACTCGTCGCCCACCCGTGGCTCCTTGCCCGGCTTGCAGCGCTCGCCCCGGCAGTGCACCTTGCCGCTTTCGATCGCCGCCTTGGCCAAGGCGCGGGTCTTGTAGAAGCGCGCCGCCCACAGCCATTTGTCCAGGCGTACCTTGTCGTCGTCTTCAGGCTTTTGTGCCATGGTCTTTCCTCGAATTCTGTCTTTCACGGAACTGTACTACCGTGACTGACGGATGCAAAAAGTCCGTGCCGTCATTACAGTTCACCTCCATATCCCCAGGGCACGCTTCGTGAAGACATTTGACCACCTGACTGTGATCGGCCTGCGCGAGTGGGTCGCCCTGCCCGAGCTGGGTGTCGCCGGCCTGCGCGCCAAGATCGACACCGGTGCCAGCACCTCCAGCCTGCACGCCACCGAGGTCGAACCGTTCGAGCGCGATGGCCAGCCATGGGTGCGCTTCACCGCGCACCTGGGCTCGGTGGTGCAGCTGCGCCACCGGCGTTGCGAGGCGCCGCTGGTGACCATGAAGACCATCAAGAGCTCCAACGGCCAGGCCCAGATCCGCTACGTGATCCGTACGGCCCTGGCGCTCGGCGACCGGGTCTGGGAGGTCGAGTTCACCCTGGCCTGCCGCAAGAGCATGCGCTATCGGCTGCTGCTCGGCTCGAAGGCGCTCATCCATGGCCAGCTGGTGGTCAACCCAGGCCTTAAGTACGTCCAGGACAAACCGGCCTTCCCGGCCACCCTTTCCCCTGTCACAGGTGCTGCATGAAGATCGCTGTGCTGTCGCGCAATCCGCGTCTGTATTCCACCCGCCGCCTGGTCGAGGCCGGTACCCAGCGGGGCCACGAAGTGGTGGTGATCGACACGCTCCGGGCCTATATGAACATCGCCAGCCACAAGCCGCAGATCCATTACCGCGGCAAGCCGCTGGAGGGGTTCGATGCGGTGATCCCGCGCATCGGCGCATCGGTCACCTTCTATGGCTGCGCGGTGCTGCGCCAGTTCGAGATGATGGGCGTGTACCCGCTCAACGAATCGGTGGCCATTGCCCGATCGCGGGACAAGCTGCGCTCGCTGCAGCTGCTGTCTCGGCGCGGTATCGGCCTGCCGATCACCGGTTTCGCCCACTCGCCGGACGACATTCCCGACCTGATCCAGATGGTCAACGGCGCGCCGCTGGTAATCAAGGTGCTCGAAGGCACCCAGGGTATCGGGGTGGTGCTGTGCGAGACCACCAAGGCCGCCGAATCGGTGATCGAGGCGTTCATGGGCCTGAAGCAGAACATCATGGTCCAGGAATACATCAAGGAGGCCGGGGGCGCCGACATTCGCTGCTTCGTGGTGGGCGACAAGGTGATCGCCTCGATGAAGCGCCAGGCCAAGCCGGGCGAGTTTCGCTCCAACCTGCACCGTGGTGGCGTGGCCAGCCTGATCAAGATCACCCCCGAGGAGCGCATGACCGCGATTCGCGCGGCAAAGGTCATGGGCTTGAGCGTGGCGGGGGTGGATATCCTGCGTTCCAATCACGGGCCGCTGGTGATGGAGGTGAATTCATCGCCGGGGCTTGAGGGTATCGAGGTAACCACCGGCAAGGACGTGGCCGGGATGATCATCGAGCATCTCGAGAAGAACAGCGGGCCGAATCAGACGCGGACCAAAGGCAAGGGTTGATGGTGCCTTTACCGGCCTCTTCGCGGCTGAAGCCGCTCCCACAGGTTTTTGCAGGTTCTCTGTGGGAGCGGATTTAGCCGCGAAGAGGCCCGTACAAACAACAACGATCAGACAGCGTTACGCGGCAACAACAACCCCAGCGGCAACCTCACCCGCGCCTCGATCCCGCCACCGGAGCGGTTGCGCAACTCCACATTGCCGCCATGCTGCGCGGCAATGCGCTTGACGATCGCCAACCCCAACCCGGTGCCCTTGCCGCCCCGTGCCCGGTCGCCACGGATGAACGGGTTGAAGATGGTCTCCAGCTCCGACTCGTCGATGCCCGCGCCACGGTCCAGCACGCTGAGCACCACATACGGCGCGCTCTGGTCGCCCGACACATAGGCCGCCACCTCGACGCCCTTGCCGGCGTGATGCAGGGCGTTGCCGATCAGGTTGCCCAGCATGCGCTTGAGCGACACCCGGCGCAGCGGGAACGGCGGGATAGGCTCCAGGCACAGCCGTACCTGCTCCTTGTGCTGGTTGTAGGGCGCCACCACTTCGTAGATCAGGTCGTTGAGGTCGACCTCCTCCACCGGTTCGTCGCGCCCGTCCCGAATGAACGCCAGGAACTGGTCGAGGATCGCGTCCATGTCTTCGATGTCACGGACCATGTCCTCGCTGAGGTCGCTGTCGTTGTCCATCAGCGACAGCGACAGGCGCAGCCGGGTCAGCGGCGTGCGCAGGTCATGGGACACCCCAGCCAGCATCAGCTCGCGCTCACGCCCGGCCTGCTCGACATCCTCGGCCATCTGGTTGAACGCGCGGTACACCTCGGTCATCTCGCTCGGGGTGTCGCTGATCGGCAGGCGCACACTGCGCCCCTGGCCCAGCTGGCGGGCGGCGAACACCAGGCGCTTGAGCGGCTGGTTGAGCTGGCGCACGAAAATCCAGGCCGATGCCGTGGACAACAGGCCGATGGCCAGGAACCAACCGAGCACGTTCCAGATCTTCTGCCCACGCAGCGGGTGCGGATACAGCGGCACCTTGAGCCAGCCCGGGCCCAGGCTCGGGGCATTCACCCACAGCGCGGGCGGCGCGTGGATGCGCAGGCGCACCTCGGTGTCATCGCCCAGTTCGGCCTGCATCTGGCGCTGGTAGATCTCGCTGTACGGCCAGTGCTGCTCGCCCTCCGGCACGCCGGCGCCGGTCACCCGGATCAGCCCGGCCGCCTCGGCGATCTGGTCACGGTTCTCTTCATCCGCGGCCCAGTAGGCGCGCAGCGTCAGGGCCACGCCGTGGCTGTACTGGCGGTCGACCAGCACGTCCTCGTTCATCAGCAGGTACACGAGCGTCAGTGCCTTGGAAAACAGCACGACGATCAGCACCAGCCAGAGGGTGCGGGCGAAGAAGCTTTGCGGGAACCAGAGAGGCGTTTTCATCGATCAACTACTGTACTGAAAGGGCCGGCCGCCACAGACGCAAACAGGGCGACCCGCGTGGGTCGCCCTGCTGCACCCTGACGAGCCGACAGGCTCATTTGCCGGCGTTTCCGTCCGGCACGAAGACGTAGCCCACACCCCATACGGTCTGGATGTAGCGTGGTTTGGACGGATCGGGCTCGATCATCCGGCGCAGGCGCGAGATCTGCACGTCGATGGAGCGCTCCAGGGCGTCCCACTCGCGGCCACGGGCCAGGTTCATCAGCTTGTCGCGGGTCAGCGGCTCGCGGGCGTGCATCACCAGGGCCTTGAGCACGGCGAACTCACCGGTGGTGAGCATGTGTGTCTCTTCGCCGCGCTTGAGTTCGCGGGTGGCCAGCGACAGTTCGTAGTCGCCAAAGGTGACGGTCTCTTCCTCGCTGCCCGGCGCGCCCGGCACGCTCGGGGACTGGCGGCGCAGCACGGCCTTGACCCGGGCCACCAGTTCGTCGGGGTTGAACGGCTTGGCCAGGTAGTCGTCGGCGCCCAGCTCCAGGCCCTTGATACGGCTGAGCTCGTCGCCCTTGGCGGTGAGCATGATGATCGGGATCTGGTTGTTCGACGCGCGCAGGCGCTTGCACGCAGACAGGCCGTCCTCGCCCGGCAGCATCAGGTCGAGGACCACCAGGTTGAACACTTCACGGGCCAGCAGGCGGTCCATCTGTTCGACGTTGGGCACGGTGCGGACACGGAAGCCCTTGCTGGTGAAGAAACGGTCCAGCAGGCTGCTCAGGCCCGGGTCGTCGTCGACGATGAGAATCTTGTCGCCTTCTGCGGCGTTTGCGGTGCTGGTCATGAATAACTCCTCTGATATCGCCGCGCATTATGGCGTAGCCATTGCAGCGCGTGCCGTGTGCATTGTTAGCAGATTTTTCCCCCGGCGCCACTTCCAGGCTTGTGGGAGCAACTGTCTTGCTCAATTTTTAGAATCTGGCGCGATCCCTGTGGGAGCGGGTTTATCGGACCGCCGCACCGCCGCGAAGCAGGCGACGCGGTGCCTGGCACCGGCTATGCCGGTGTTCGCGGCTGAAGCCGCTCCCACAGTGACCGTGCAGCCCTCAAGCCACGCGCCACGCCTGTGGGAGCAACTGTCTTGCTCAATTTTTAGAATCTGGCGCGATCCCTGTGTGCGGGTTTACCCGCGAAGAAACCAGCACGGTGCCTGACAAGGACTTGACCCTGTTCGCGGGTAAACCCGCTCCCACATCGGTATAATGCGCCGCTTTAAATCCTTGCCAGGTGGTTTTCATGGACAGCATCAACAGCCGTATCGCCGAGGAACTGGGCGTGCGCCCACAGCAGGTCGAAGCGGCCGTGGGCCTGTTGGACGAAGGATCGACCGTGCCCTTCATCGCCCGTTACCGCAAGGAAGTGACCGGCAGCCTGGATGACACCCAACTGCGCCACCTGGAAGAGCGCCTGCGCTACCTGCGCGAGCTCGACGAGCGCCGCGCCAGCATCCTGGCCAGCATCGAGGAGCAGGGCAAGCTGACCCCGGAGCTGGCCCGCGAGATCAAGCTGGCCGATACCAAGACCCGCCTCGAAGACCTGTACCTGCCGTACAAGCAGAAGCGCCGTACCAAGGGCCAGATCGCCCTGGAAGCGGGCCTGGGCGAGCTGGCCGACGGCCTGTTCAACGACCCGCAACTGAACCCGGAAAGCGAAGCGGCACGTTTCGTCGACGCCGAAAAAGGCGTGGCCGACGTCAAGGCCGCCCTGGAAGGCGCCAAGTACATCCTCATGGAGCGCTTCGCCGAGGACGCCGCCCTGCTCGACAAGCTGCGCGGTTTCCTCAAGCAGGAAGCGGTGCTGACCGCCCGCGTAATCGCCGGCAAGGAAGAGGAAGGCGCCAAGTTCCGCGACTACTTCGCCCACGACGAACTGCTGCGCAGCGCGCCGTCGCACCGTGCCCTGGCGATCTTCCGCGGGCGCAACGAAGGCGTGCTGAGCGCCTCGCTGAAAGTCGGCGAGGAGCTGCCGGGCACCCTGCACCCGTGCGAGCTGATGATCGGCAACCATGTCGGCATCGAGAACCGCAACCGCCCGGCCGACAAATGGCTGGGCGAAGTGGTGCGCTGGACCTGGAAGGTCAAGCTGTACACCCACCTGGAAACCGACCTGTTCGGCGAGCTGCGCGACAACGCCGAAGGCGAGGCGATCAACGTCTTCGCCCACAACCTGCACGACCTGCTGCTGGCCGCCCCGGCCGGTCCGCGCGCAACGCTGGGCTTCGACCCGGGCCTGCGCACCGGCTGCAAGATCGCCGTGGTCGACGCCACCGGCAAGCTGCTGGACCACACCACGGTCTACCCGCACGCGCCGAAGAACGACTGGGACCGCACCATTTCCATCATGGCCGCGCTGTGCGCCAAGCACTCGGTCGAGCTGATCGCCATCGGCAACGGCACCGCCAGCCGCGAAAGCGACAAGCTGGTGGCCGAGCTGGTCAAGAAGTACCCGGCCCTGAAGATCACCAAGATCATGGTCTCCGAGGCCGGCGCCTCGGTGTACTCGGCTTCCGAGTTGGCCGCTCGCGAATTCCCTGACCTGGACGTGTCGATCCGTGGCGCGGTGTCCATCGCCCGCCGCCTGCAGGACCCACTGGCCGAACTGGTCAAGATCGATCCGAAATCCATCGGCGTCGGCCAGTACCAGCACGACGTGTCGCAGGTGAAGCTGGCCCGCGGCCTGGACGCCGTGGTCGAGGACTGCGTGAACGCCGTGGGCGTGGACGTCAACACCGCTTCCGTGGCGCTGCTGACGCGCATCTCCGGCCTCAACGCCACCCTGGCGCAGAACATCGTCGCCCACCGCGACGCCCACGGCCCATTCGCCACCCGCGCCGCGCTGAAGAAAGTCAGCCGCCTGGGCGAGAAGACCTTCGAACAGGCCGCCGGCTTCCTGCGCGTGATGAACGGCGACAACCCGCTGGACGCCTCGGCGGTGCACCCGGAAGCCTACCCGCTGGTGCAACGCATCGCCGCCGACACCGACCGCGACATTCGCTCGCTGATCGGCGACAGCGGTTTCCTCAAACGCCTGGATCCGAAGAAGTTCACCGACGAAAGCTTCGGCCTGCCGACCGTCACCGACATCCTCCAGGAGCTGGACAAACCGGGCCGCGACCCACGCCCGGAGTTCAAGACCGCCACCTTCCAGGACGGCGTCGAGGACCTCAAGGACCTGGAGCCGGGGATGATCCTCGAAGGTGTGGTCACCAACGTCACCAACTTCGGTGCCTTCGTCGACATCGGCGTGCACCAGGACGGCCTGGTGCACATCTCGGCGCTGTCCGAGAAGTTCGTCAAGGACCCGCGTGAAGCGGTCAAGGCCGGCGACGTTGTCAAGGTCAAGGTCATGGAAGTGGACATCCCGCGCAAGCGCGTCGGCCTGTCCATGCGCATGAGCGACACCCCCGGCGAGAAAGTCGAGGGCAACCGCGGCGGCAACCGTGGCAACGGCGGCAACCGCCAGCAGCAGGCGCCGCGCCAGCGCGAGACCAGCGCCGCCACCGCACCGGCCAACAACGCCATGGCGGCACTGTTCGCCAACGCCAAGCAGTTGAAGAAGAAGTGATGGACGTACCGAAAGCGTACGTCGAGAGCGCCTTCAGCCAATTGCTGGGTTGCCGCCTGCAACGCCTGGACACGGGTGTTGCAGAGGTGGCCCTGGCGCTCGAGCCGCACCTGCGCAACCGCGGCCAGAAGCTGCACGGCGGGGCGATCTTCAGCCTGGTGGACATCGCCATGGGCCTGGCCTGCTCGGCCAGCCATGGCTTCGACCAGCAGAGCGTGACCATCGAGTGCAAGATCAACTACATGCGCGCCGTCAGCGAGGGCGAGGTGCTGTGCACCGCCCGGGTGCTGCACGCCGGGCGGCGCACGCTGGTGGTCGACGCCGACGTGCTTCAGGACGACAAGCTGGTGGCCAAGGCGCAGGGAACCTTCGCGGTTCTCTAGCTGACAGGCCCCCATCTGCGGTATTTTCGGCGTATTGCTGTACACCTGATCGCGGGGCAAGCCCGCTCCCACGAATGCTCACAGGCTTCGTGGGAGCGGGCTTGCCCCGCGATCAGGCGGATATAGGCCAGCGACGGAACCGCGTAAACCAGGCGACAACGCCAGTTCCTTTCCCAACTACCCTTGTAGACCGTCATCCCTACCCCCATATTGGGGCGACTGACGCGTGAAGGAATCCATCTTGAGCGACCTCCTCAACCGCCGCCTGAGCCTGCTCGGCGACAATATCGACCTGCTCAAGCAGTGCCTGCACGGCATTGAGCGCGAATGCCTGCGCGTGACCAACGACGGTCGCCTGGCCCAGACCCCGCACCCCGAAGCCCTGGGTTCGGCGCTGACCAACGAGCAGATCACCACCGACTATTCCGAGTCGCTGCTGGAGTTCATCACCCCGGCCCTGGCCGACCCGGCCAAGGTGCTCGAGAGCCTCGACCAGATCCACCGTTTCGTCTACACCAAGCTGGGCGACGAATACCTGTGGAGCCCGTCGATGCCCTGCGCGCTGCCGGCCGAGGAAGACATCCCGATCGCCGAATATGGCAGCTCGAACATCGGCAAGCTCAAGCACGTCTATCGCAAGGGCCTGGCCCTGCGTTACGGCCGTACCATGCAGTGCATCGCCGGCATCCACTACAACTTCTCCCTGCCCGAAGCGCTGTGGCCGTTGCTGCGCGATGCCGAAGGCGGCGAGCAGGACGACCGCGACTACCAGTCCTCGGCCTATATCGCGCTGATCCGCAACTTCCGCCGCTACAGCTGGCTGCTGATGTACCTGTTCGGCGCGTCCCCGGCCCTGGACAAAGGCTTCCTGCGCGGTCGTGCGCACCAGCTCGAAGAGCTGGATGCCGAGACGCTCTACCTGCCCTACGCCACCAGCCTGCGCATGAGCGACCTGGGTTACCAGAGCAACGCCCAGGCAGGCCTGACGCCCTGCTACAACAACCTCGCCAGCTACACCGACAGCCTGCGCAAGGCGGTGGGCACGCCCTACCCGCCCTATGTCGAGGTCGGCACGCACAAGGATGGCGAGTGGGTGCAGTTGAACACCAACATCCTGCAGATCGAGAACGAGTACTACTCGAACATCCGCCCCAAGCGCGTCACCTACACCGGCGAGCGGCCAATCCAGGCCCTGACCTCCCGTGGCGTGCAGTACGTGGAAGTACGCTGCCTGGACATCAACCCGTTCCTGCCGGTGGGTATCGACCTGACCGAAGCGCGCTTCCTCGACGCCTTCCTGCTGTTCTGCGCGCTGGAAGAGAGCCCGCAACTGGACAACGGCGAGTGCGGCCAGTGCACCGACAACTTCCTCACCGTGGTCAAGGAAGGCCGCCGTCCTGGCCTGGAACTGCACCGTGACGGCCAGCCGGTCGAGCTGAAAGTGTGGGCCAGCGAATTGATCGGCCGCATCGGGCAGTTGGCCGAGTTGCTCGACCATGCCCAAGGTGGCGACGAACATGCCAAGGCGCTGGAAGCGCAACAGGCCAAGGTCGATGACGCCTCGCTGACGCCATCCGCCCAGGTGCTGGCACGCATGGCCGAACACAACGAAAGCTTCATCAAGTTCTCCCTGCGCCAAAGCCGGAACCACGCCGAGACCTTCCGCGAGCAGCCGCTGCCCACCGAGCGCCAGCAGGCCTTCGAGACCCTCGCCCGCGAATCCCTGGCCGAGCAGTCGCGCCTGGAGCAGCAGGAGGTGGGTGACTTCGACCTGTTCGTCGGTGCCTACCAGGCCAGCATCCTGGCGATCAGCAACTGATGACCCGCCCCGCCACCCCGCGCAAGCCACGCGCCAGCAGCCAGGCCAGGATCGAAGCGATCCTCGCTGCGGCCCGTGAGCTGCTGGCCGGACAAGGGGTGGCGGCGCTGTCGATCTACAGCGTGGCTGAACGGGCGCAAATTCCGCCGTCGTCGGTGTATCACTTCTTCGCCAGCGTGCCGGCCTTGCTCGAGGCACTGACCGCCGACGTGCATCGGGCTTTTCGCGAGGCCCTGAACGCGCCCATCGACAGCACTGCATTCAGTACCTGGCCGCAACTGTCGCGTCTGATCGAGCAGCGCATGCTCGACATCTACACCGAAGATGCCGCGGCGCGGCAACTGATCCTGGCCCAGCATGGGCTGAGCGAAGTGGTACAGGCCGACCGTCAGCACGACCTGGAGCTGGGCGAGCTGATGCACCGGCTGTTCGATCGGCATTTCCAGCTGCCTACGATGCCTCGGGATGTGGATGTGTTCGCGTTGGCGATGGAGCTGAGCGACCGGGTGTATGCCCGCTCGATGCAGTTGCATGAAGCGATCACGCCGCGCATGGCGGAAGAGGGGATGCGGGTGTTCGAGGCGTATCTGGGGCTGTATCTGCCGCCGTTTCTGGCCAAGCGGTCGGCTTGAGATCCTTGGGGCCGCTTTGCGGCCCTTTTCGCGGCACGAGGCCGCTCCTACAGGGGTTATGCGATCCCCTGTAGGAGCGGCCTCGTGCCGCGAAAAGGGCGCACAGCGCCCTCTATCCAGACCATCACAACTTGGCGATGGACACCTCGGTCGATTTCACGAAGGCGATCACCTCACTGCCCACCTGCAATTCCAGCTCCTTCACGGAACGGGTGGTGATCACCGAAGTGACGATACCGGAGGCGGTCTGCACGTCGATTTCCGACAGTACCGGGCCTTCGAGGATTTCCTTCACGGTGCCTTTGAACTGGTTGCGAACGTTGATGGCTTTGATGGTCATGGCGTCATTCCTTTTGCGGCTTCGAGGATTCAGTGAGCCCAACGCAACTGCGTGGGCAAGGGGGCTACAGGCTCCGGCTCGGGCGGGGTGCCCGGGACGGACAGAACACGGTTGAGCACTTCGCTTTCCAGCGCCGCCAGGCGGTGCGAACCCCGCACCCGTGGCCGGGGCAGCTCGACGACCAGGTCCAGGCCGACGGCGCCGTCTTCGATCAGGATCACCCGATCGGCCACGGCGACGGCTTCGCTGACGTCGTGGGTGACCAGCAGCACGGTGAAGCCGTGCTGGCGCCACAGGCGCTCGATCAATTGCTGCATTTCGATACGGGTCAGGGCATCCAGCGCGCCCAATGGCTCGTCCAGCAGCAGCAGGCGCGGCTGGTGGATCAGCGCCCGGGCCAGGGCTACCCGCTGCTTCTGGCCGCCGGACAACGCCGCCGGCCAGTCGTTGGCGCGATCGACCAGGCCGACCGCCGCCAATGCCTCCAGGGCGCGGGGCCGCCAGTTTCCGGACAAGCCCAGGCCGACGTTGTCGATTACCTTTTTCCAGGGCAGCAGGCGCGCGTCCTGGAACATCAGGCGGGTATCCTCGCGGGCCTCGGCCAGCGGCGCGGCCCCCGCCAACAGTTGGCCGGCGCTGGGTTGGTCGAGCCCGGCCAGCAACCGCAACAAGGTGCTCTTGCCGCAGCCACTGCGGCCGACGATGGCGACGAACTGGCCGGCCGGAATGTGCAGGTCTATGCCGCGCAGCACTTCACGCTGGCCGAAGGTGCGACGCAGGTCCCGGGCCGCCAGGGGGATGCCACGCAGCAGGCGTGGCGGCTGTTCCTTGAGCACGGTCATCATGCGCCCTCCTTCTTCGCCACCTGGTACGCCGGGTGCCAGCGCAGCCACACCCGCTCCAGGCCACGGGCGGCCAGGTCGGCCAGCTTGCCGAGCACCGCGTACAGGACGATGGCCAGCACCACAACATCGGTCTGCAGGAACTCGCGGGCGTTCATCGCCAGGTAGCCGATGCCGGCGTTGGCCGAGATGGTCTCGGCGACGATCAGCGTCAGCCACATGAAGCCCAGGGCGAAGCGCACGCCGACCAGGATCGAGGGCAGCGCTCCCGGCAGGATCACCTGGCGGAACAACGCGAAGCCCGACAGCCCATAGCTGCGCGCCATCTCCACCAGCGCCGGATCGACGTTGCGGATCCCGTGGTAGGTGTTCAGGTAGATGGGGAACAGCGTCCCCAGCGCCACCAGGAAGATCTTTGCCGACTCGTCGATGCCGAACCACAGGATCACCAGCGGGATCAGCGCCAGGTGCGGCACGTTGCGGATCATCTGCACCGAGCTGTCGAGCAGGCGCTCGCCCCAGTTCGACAGGCCGGTGATGAAGCCCAGCAACAGGCCGAGGCTGCCGCCGATCACGAAGCCCAGGCCGGCACGCCAGCCGCTGATGGCCAGGTGGGTCCAGAGCTGGCCGCTGCGCACCAGCTCGACACCGGCACTGACCACCGCGCTCGGCGCTGGCAGGATGCGGGTCGACAGCCAGCCCGCGCTGACCGCCAGCTGCCATACCACCAGCAGCAGGATCGGCAGGGCCCAGGGCGCCAGGCGCTTCGACCAGGTGGTGGGGGATGCTCGACTCATGGCCCCGGTCCTCAGCTCTGCGACACGGACTTGGGCAGGATGTCGTTGGCGACCATTTCACCGAACGGGCTCACGTAGCCACCGGTCTTCGGTTGTTCCGGGCGCTGCACGTCCAGGTGCGGGAACAGCAGCTCGGCGACGCGGTACGACTCCTCCAGGTGTGGATAACCGGAGAAGATGAACGTGTCGATGCCAAGATCGGCGTATTCCTTGACCCGCGCCGCGACGGTCGGGCCATCGCCCACCAGCGCGGTGCCGGCACCGCCACGCACCAGGCCGACACCGGCCCACAGGTTCGGCGCCACTTCCAGCTTGTCGCGCTTGCCGCCATGCAGGGCGGCCATGCGTTGCTGGCCGACCGAGTCGAAGCGCGCCAGCGACGCCTGGGCACGGGCGATGGTGTCGTCGTCCAGGTGCGAGATGAGCCTGTCGGCGGCGGCCCAGGCCTCCTCGTTAGTTTCCCGCACGATCACGTGCAAGCGGATGCCGAAGCGCACTTCACGGCCTTGGGCGGCAGCCTTCTCGCGCACCTGGGCGATCTTCTCGGCGACGGCCGCCGGCGGCTCGCCCCAGGTCAGGTACAGCTCGACCTGCTCGGCGGCCAGGTCCTGGGCGGCCTCGGAGGAGCCACCAAAGTACAGCGGCGGACGCGGCTGCTGGATCGGCGGGTAGAGCAGCTTGGCGCCCTTCACCTGGATATGCTTGCCGTCGTAGTCGACCGTTTCGCCTTCAAGCACCTTGCGCCAGATGCGGGTGAATTCCACCGACGCCTCGTATCGCTCCTGGTGGTTCAGGTGCAGGCCATCGCCGGCCAGTTCGTCCGGATCACCGCCGGTCACCAGGTTGAACAGCGCACGGCCGTTGGACAGGCGATCCAGGGTGGCGGCCTGGCGCGCGGCCACGGTCGGCGAAATGATCCCCGGACGCAGGGCCACCAGGAACTTCAGGCGCTCGGTCACCGGGATCAGCGACGCCGCCACCAGCCAGGAGTCCTCGCAGGAACGTCCGGTGGGGATCAGCACGCCGCCGAAGCCCAGGCGGTCGGCGGCCTGGGCGATCTGGCTCAGGTAGCCGTGGTCGACGGCGCGGGCGCCTTCGCTGGTGCCCAGGTACTTGCCGTCACCGTGGGTGGGGAGGAACCAGAAGATGTTAAGGCTCATTGGAGTTGTCTCCTCAAGGGTGGCTCATGCCGGAGCGGCGCCCCGGCGCAGGCGAATCGTTCAAGGCGCGCTGGCGACCTTGGCCGGGGGTGTCCAGATCACGTCCTTGATGCTCAAGGGCTTGGGAATCAGCTTCAGGGCCTGGAAGGTGTCGGCAATCTTCTGCTGCGCGGCGATCACGTCCGGAGTCAGCGGCGCGGCGCCGTAGCCTTGGCGCTTGACCGAGGTCAGGGTGATGTCGGCGGGCAGGCCGAGCAGTGGCGCGACCTGGTCGGTGACCTGCTGCGGGTTGGCCCGGGACCATTCGCCCACGGCGCGCACTTCCTCGACCAGGGTGTTGATCACCGCCGGGTGCTGGGTGGCATAGCTGCGGGTGGCCAGGTAGAACTGGTGGTTGTCGACCAGGTCCTTGCCGTCACGCAGGGTGCGCGCCTGCAGCTGTTGTTCGGCGGCGGCCTGGTACGGGTCCCAGATCACCCAGGCGTCGACGCTGCCGCGCTCGAAGGCGGCGCGGGCGTCGGCCGGCGGCAGGTAGACGGGCTGGATATCGGTGTACTTGAGGCCGGCGTCTTCCAGGGCGCGCACCAGCAGGTAGTGCACGTTGGAGCCCTTGTTGAGGGCGACTTTCTTGCCCTTGAGTTCCTTCACCGACTGGATCGTCGATCCCTTCGGCACAAGGATCGCCTCGCTGTGCGGGGCTGGCGGCTCATAGGCGACGTACAGCAGGTCGGCACCCGCGGCCTGGGCAAACACCGGCGGGGTTTCGCCGGTCACGCCGAAGTCGATGGAGCCGACGTTGAGGCCTTCGAGCAGTTGCGGGCCGCCGGGGAACTCGGTCCATTGCACGTCGATGCCCTGCTCCTTCAGGCGCTTTTCCAGCGAGCCCTTGGCCTTGAGCAGCACCAGGGTGCCGTATTTCTGGTAACCAATGCGCAGGCTCTCGGCCTGGGCTTGGGTGATGGCGCCGAAGGACACAGCCGCCGCAAACAGGGCGACCAGACCGCGACGCAAGAAGACTGTGCGCATGGCGCTCTCCTGTGCGAATGGGTTCGGGTAGCACCTGCTTGCCTCGTTGACGGGCGAGTAAGGTGGGAAAAACGGTCAAGCGGTGTAGCGAGGGATCAGATGCTCCAACGGGCGCTGATCAGGCGTTCGTTGAGTTCGCCCGGTACCACCGGCCGAGGCCGGCGCGCCAGGGCGCTGTGGAACGTTTCCAGCGAATCCTGCAGGCGCTGCTCCAGGGCAGCGGCCAGTTGCGCGGGCCTGGCGCCTTCGCCGTAGGCGATCTGGCTGTCGTCGGCGAAGATCCCCTGCAGGGTCTCCTGCGCCTTGAGGGCCGACAGCACGGGCTTGAGGGCGTAGTCCACGGCCAGCATGTGGGCGATGCTGCCACCGGTGGCGATCGGCAGGACCACCTTGTGTTCCAGGGCACGCTCGGGCAGCAGGTCGAGCAAGGTCTTCAGGGCGCCGGCGAACGACGCCTTGTACACCGGGGTGGCGACCACCAGGCCATCGGCCTGGGCCACCAGTTCATTGAAGTGACGCACCTGCGGGCTGTCGAAGCGCGCGTGGAGCAGGTCCTCGGCGGGGAATTCCCGCACCTGGAAGGTCACCACCTCGACGCCGCGCTCCTGCAGCCAGTCGCGCGAGCGCTCTAGCAGCACGCCGGAGCGTGAACGAAGACTGGGGCTACCACCGACAGAAACAACCAGCATTGAAAGCGCTTCCTTCGATTCGATTGCAGGGCCGCGAGGGGTTGTCCCCGCTGGATGGAAGTGACATTAACAGTTAGTCATATATATCTAGAAATCATATTTTCGTATTTATTTATTCCATATAGAGATATTCAGATTTATCTCTGTAGGAGCGGCCTTGTGCCGCGAAAGGGCCGCAAAGCGGCCCCGGCGATAAGTGCATTGACGCTGAAAATCCTGGGGGTGCTGCGCCCCCCTTTCGCGGCACAAGGCCGCTCCTACAGGCTTTCGGTAGACATAAAAAAGGGCCGTCGAAACGGCCCGAAGATCCCTGCTTGGCTAAGAGCAATGCAACGAGCAATACCTCATCGATTTGGTTGCGGGGTCAGTCGCAGATAGGGTTTCACCGCCCGGTACCCTTTCGGGAAGCGCCGCTTGATTTCGTCCTCGTCCTTGAGCGAAGGCACGATCACTACCTCGTCGCCGTCCTGCCAGTTGCCTGGCGTGGCGACCTTGTAGTTGTCGGTCAGCTGCAGCGAGTCGATCACCCGCAGGATCTCGTTGAAGTTGCGCCCGGTACTGGCCGGATAGGTGATGGTCAGGCGCACCTTCTTGTTCGGGTCGATGACGAACAGCGAGCGCACGGTCAGGGTGTCGCTGGCGTTGGGGTGGATCAAGTCGTACAGGTCGGAGACCTTGCGGTCGGCGTCGGCGATGATCGGGAAGTTGACCACGGTGTTCTGGGTCTCGTTGATGTCATCGATCCACTTGTGGTGCGAGTCGACCGGGTCCACCGACAGGGCGATGGCTTTCACGCCACGCTTGGCGAAGTCTTCCTTGAGCTTGGCGGTCAGGCCCAGCTCGGTGGTGCACACCGGGGTGAAGTCGGCCGGGTGGGAGAACAGCACGCCCCAGCTGTCGCCCAGCCATTCGTGGAAACGGATCTTGCCGGCGCTGGAATCCTGTTCGAAATCGGGGGCGATATCGCCGAGTTTGAGGCTCATGAAAGCGGCTCCTGTGCTGTGTCTGGCCTTGTGGGTTCAATGTGCCTGCTTCCGAATAAAAATAAAAAGAATAAATATCGATTTATTTATAACCATTAAGCATACGGATTCGCAGACACAAAAAAGCCTCGCACTAGGCGAGGCTTTCTCGTTGCAGCTACGACTTACATGAAGGCGTAAGTGTAGTTGACGATGAAGCGAGTCTGATCCTGGTCGTTCGCAGCGCCCGAACCGGTGCCACGGTAGACGCCCTGGCGCAGGCTGAAGCCCAGGCCCTTGAGGGTGCCTTCCTGCAGAACGTAGTCGACGCGAGCGTCACGCTCCCACTCGCTGAAGGTACCGTGGCCGTCGGTGTTACGACCATCCTGACCGCGCAGGTAGGCTACCGAAGCCTTCAGGCCCGGCACGCCCAGGCGGGCGAAGTCGTAGGAGTACTGACCGAAGGTGGTGTTTTCACCGGCCTTGGCGAACTGGTTGATCATGCTGTCGGTGAACAGGTAGAAGCTGGCACCGCCCGCACCTTCGGCACGGCCGTTACCATCAACGACACCGCCCTGGTTCAGCCAGACGAAGCCACCATCATCGTTGACCTGCTGATGGCCGAGCATCAGCGCGTGGCCACCGAGGGTATAGGTGAACATGGCGGACCAGGTCTTGTTGTCGACCTTGCCGGTTTCCTTGGCATAACCGCCGTTGTTGTTGAAGTTGTAGCCGCCACCGTGGCCGTTCTTGCCATCGCTGCTGCTGTCGAAGTAGCGCAGGTCGGTCTTGAACGACTGGTCGTCAGCGATCTTGAAGACGTGGGTGGCGCCCAGGAAGCTCTGCTTGTAGAAGTCTTCCAGGTTCGAGTAGTAGTACTGCAGGGTCAGGTCTGGAGTGAGCTTGTAGTCCAGGCCACCGTAGCGGAACTTGTTGCTGTCAGCGGTCGCGCCGTTGACCGACAGGCCGGTACGGTTGCTCGAGGCACGACCCATTGCGTGGGTCAGCTGACCGGCGTTGATGGTCAGGTTGTCGATTTCCTTCGAGGTGATGGTTGCACCTTCGAAGGTCTGCGGCAGCAGACGACCGTCGTTGGAGACCAGGATCGGCAGCATCGGTGCCAGGGCGCTACCGAAGTGCGCTTCGGTCTTGGAGAAGCGGGCCTTGGCGTTGGCGCCAACGCGTGCCCACTGGCTTACCGAAGAGCCGTCGGTATCGTCCGGAAGGAAGCCGGACTTGTGGTAGCCCTTGCCACCATCGAGGTGGATACCCCACACGGCCTGGGCATCGACACCGAA
This sequence comes from Pseudomonas sp. DVZ6, assembly GCF_024259445.1. NCBI lineage: Bacteria > Pseudomonadati > Pseudomonadota > Gammaproteobacteria > Pseudomonadales > Pseudomonadaceae > Pseudomonas > Pseudomonas sp. DVZ6. The sequence goes on along the minus strand of NZ_JANCLM010000036.1, from coordinate 48,613 downwards.
GCCTACGGTGCCTTCAGTGAAGCCGGAGATGTAGTCGAGCTTGAAACCTTGACCGGTTTCACGCTGATCCGGACGCTTGCCGGCCGGACGAGTCGCGGTTGCCGGAGTGGCGTGCGCTTCGCGGTTGTTGTTGTCGAAGTACATGGTGCGCGAGCTCAGGGACAGCTTGCTGTCTTCGATGAAACCGGCAGCGCCTGCTTGTTGGGCGAGAACCCCCAGTGCCACGGCCAGGGCCAGGCTGGACTTGTACATGTTTTGCTCCTCTACGTTCTAATTTTTGTGCGTCTCAAGCGGCGGAGTCTGCTGCCCCACTCACCCGGATTGGCGATTTAGCACAAATGCGTGACCGCCAAGTCAATCGCTAACGGTCGATCTGCGACTTTGGTCTAACCCGCCGACCTGCGCTACAGGATAATGACAATCCTATAAATCCAAAATGACCGTTTTATGAATCTGTAAGATTTTTACGGAATAACATCGGAACCATTCCTACGAAACGCTGTATCGACGCCGTCAATCATACCTTTAGGTTATGTGCAAACGTTTGCCGAGCTGTCGACCGATGGTACCCCCGCAGGAACCGAACAAGACTAGCCGTCTTGAGCGATTCCGCCAGCTTCCCACCTCGTGCGGGAGCGAGCCCGTAAACCGCGCAGGTTCAGAGCGTTTGGCTTTTAAGCTAATTCTAAAAAGTTATTTATTTACTATTTCTTAGATCATCTAGTCTTCTCGCCATCCATCCCAGAATGCCTGACGAGAGGTTCAACCATGATCCCGCATGCTCCGCTGCGCCTGTTCGCCGCCCTGACCCTCGCCAGTGCCAGCTGGCTGGCCCAGGCCGCCGACCTGACCGTCGCCTACCAGACCACCGTCGACCCGGCCAAGGTGGCCCAGGTCGATGGCACCTATGAAAAGGACAGCAAGGCCAGCATCGACTGGCGCAAGTTCGATAATGGCGCCGATGTGATCACCGCCGTCGCCTCGGGCGACGTGCAGATCGGCTACCTCGGCTCCAGCCCGCTGGCCGCCGCCGCCACTCGCAAGCTGCCGGTCGAGACCTTCCTGATCGCTACCCAGATCGGCGCCGGCGAGGCCCTGGTCGCCCGTGACAACATCAAGACCCCGCAGGACCTGATCGGCAAGAAAGTCGCCGTGCCGTTCGTTTCCACCGGCCACTACAGCCTGCTGGCCGCGCTCAAGAGCTGGAACATCGACCCGTCGAAAGTGCAGATCCTCAACCTCGCGCCACCGGCGATCATCGCCGCCTGGAAGCGCGGCGACATCGACGCCACCTACGTCTGGGACCCGGCCCTGGGCGTGGCCAAGGAAAACGGCAAGGTGCTGATCACCTCGGGCGAGCTGGCCGAGAAAGGCGCGCCGACCTTCGATGCCTGGATCGTGCGCAAGGACTTCGCCGCCAAGCACCCGGAGATCGTCAAGTCGTTCGCCAAGGTCACCCTCGATGCCTACGCCGACTACCGCAAGGACCCGAAAGCCTGGCTGGCCGACAAGGACAACGTCGCCAAGCTGGTCAAGCTGTCCGGCGCCAAGCCTGCCGATATCCCGGTACTGCTGCAGGGCAACGTCTATCCGCTGGCCGCCGACCAGGCCAGCGCACTGCGCGAGCCGACCACCCAGGCACTGACCGACACCGCCACCTTCCTCAAGCAACAGGGCAAGGTCGACGCCGTGCTGCCCGACTACTCGCCCTACGTCAGCGCCCAATACCTGCCCAACTGATCCGGAGCCCGTCATGGCCTTGCTCGAACTGGAGCGCATCAGCGCACAGTACCCCGGCGCCGCTACCCCGGTGCTGGCCGACATCAACCTGAGCCTGGGCCCGCGCCAGCTGCTGGTGGCCCTCGGGCCGTCCGGCAGCGGCAAGACCTCGTTGCTCAACCTGATCGCCGGCTTCGTTGCCCCCAGCGGCGGGCGCATCAGCCTCGACGGCGCGCCAGTGCAAGGCCCTGGCGCCGATCGCGGCGTGGTGTTCCAGGACGATGCCCTGCTGCCCTGGCAGGACGTGCTCGGCAACGTCGCCTTCGGCCTCGAGCTGGCCGGCGTGCCCCGTGTCCAGCGTGAAGCCAAGGCCCGCGAGATGCTGGCGCTGGTAGACCTCGCCGGCTTCGGCGAGCGGCGTATCTGGCAATTGTCCGGCGGGCAGAAGCAGCGCGTGGGCCTGGCCCGGGCGCTGGCCGCCGACCCGCGGGTGCTGTTGATGGACGAGCCGTTCGGCGCCCTCGATGCCTTTACCCGCGAACAGATGCAGGAGCTGCTGTTGCAGGTCTGGCAGCGCACCGCCAAACCGGTGTTCCTGATCACCCACGACATCGAAGAGGCGGTGTTCCTCGCCACCGAGCTGGTGCTGCTGGCGCCCAATCCGGGGCGTGTGGTCGAGCGTCTGCAACTGGACTTCGGCCAGCGCTACGCCGCTGGCGAGTCGGCCCGGGCGATCAAGTCCGATCCCCGCTTCATCGAAACCCGCGAGCACGTGCTGGCGCGGGTGTTCTCGCAACGTCAGGAGTCCGCATGAGCAGTATCGAATTGCCGGCCGCCGCCAAGCGGGCACCACGCACGCCTCCTGTCGTGAAAACCCGCAAGCCCTTGCCGACCCGCTGGATCAGCACCCTCACCCTGGCCTCCCTGTTGCTGGCGTGGTGGCTGGTAACCGCCGCCGGCTGGGTCGAACCCCTGTTCCTGCCCTCGCCCGCCGATATCCTGGCCAAGGGCTGGACGCTGCTTACCCAGGGCTACATGGATGCCAGCCTGTGGCAGCACCTGGGCGCAAGCCTGGGCCGTATCGGCCTGGCGCTGGTGGCGGCGACCCTGACCGCCATCCCCGTCGGCCTGGCCATCGGCTACAACCGCGTGGCCCGTGGCATCCTCGACCCGCTGATCGAGTTCTACCGGCCGATCCCGCCGCTGGCCTACCTGCCGTTGATCGTCATCTGGTGCGGCATCGGCGAGCTGTCGAAGGTGCTGCTGATCTACCTGGCGATCTTCGCCCCGATCGCCATCGCCACCGCCACCGGCGTGCGCACCGTCGACCAGGCCAAGCTGCGCGCCGCGCAGTCGCTGGGGGCCACCCGGGCGCAACTGATCCGCCATGTGATCCTGCCCAGCGCCCTGCCCGACATCCTCACCGGCATCCGCATCGGCCTTGGCGTGGGCTGGTCGACCCTGGTCGCCGCCGAGCTGATCGCCGCCACCAGCGGCCTGGGCTTCATGGTGCAGTCGGCGGCGCAGTTCCTGGTCACCGACGTGGTGGTGCTGGGGATCCTGCTGATCGCCCTGATCGCCTTCACCCTGGAAATGGGCCTGCGCGCCCTGCAGCGCAAGCTGGTGCCCTGGCATGGCCAGAGCCACTGATCCGTCACGACCATTCGCGGGGCAAGCCCGCTCCCACGCAGCCGTCTCACCTCGTGGGAGCGGGCTTGCCCCGCGATAGAACTTCTCGGCCTGCACGAGAAACGAACCTTCAAGCGAGACCGACATGAGCCTGACCATCACCCCTCTCAGCCCGGCCCTTGGCGCGCAGATCAGCGGCGTGGACATCAGCCGCGATATCACCCTCGAACAGCGTGATGCCATCGAGCAGGCGCTGCTCGAACACCAGGTGCTGTTCTTCCGCGACCAGCCGATCACCCCCGAGCAACAGGCCCGTTTCGCCGCGCGCTTCGGCGACCTGCACATCCACCCGATCTACCCCAATGTGCCGCAGACGCCGCAGGTACTGATCCTCGACACCGCGGTCACCGACGTGCGCGACAACGCCGTCTGGCACACCGACGTGACCTTCCTGCCGACTCCCGCGCTGGGCGCGGTGCTCAGCGCCAAGCAGTTGCCGGCCTTTGGCGGCGACACCCTGTGGGCCAGCGGGATCGCCGCGTTCGAGGCGCTGTCGGCGCCGCTGCGCACGATGCTCGACGGCCTGACCGCCACCCACGATTTCACCAAGTCGTTCCCGCTGGAGCGCTTCGGCACCACCGCCGAAGACCTGGCGCGCTGGGAAGCCACCCGGCGCAACAACCCGCCACTGTCGCACCCGGTGGTGCGTACCCACCCGGTCAGCGGGCGCAAGGCGCTGTTCGTCAATGAAGGTTTCACCACGCGGATCAACGAGCTGAACGAGCAGGAGAGCGAGGCGCTGCTCAAGCTGCTGTTCGCCCATGCGACGCGGCCGGAGTTCAGCATTCGCTGGCGATGGCAGGAAAATGACGTGGCGTTCTGGGACAACCGCGTCACGCAGCATTTTGCTGTGGATGATTACCGACCCAATCGGCGGGTGATGCACCGGGCGACCATCCTGGGGGATGCGCCGTTCTGAGCCCCAGGGAGGCCTTTGGCCTCCTTTCGCGGCGCAAGGCCGCTCCTACAGGAGATCACATTCCCCTGTAGGAGCGGCCTTGTGCCGCGATAAGGGCCGCAAAGCGGCCCCAGCGATCTACCTGACCAGATGCAGGTACTGCATGTGCCGCTCGTACTGGTCGAGGATGTCGTTGATGATCTGCTCCTTGCTGTAGCCCACCAGATCATAGTTCTGGCTACCTTCGCTCAAGTGCACCTCCGCCCGGTAGTAGCGACGGTTCTTCAACTCCTGGGTACCCAACCCACCCAACGCGAACGACGGCGTGAAGTAACCACGCATCTGCACCTGGTAGATGAACGGCTGCTCCTCGCCATGGCCGATCTTCAGGCTGACGTTGTCGTGGCTCGGGTCATCCTGGGTGATCAGCACCAGCCCCTTCTGCTCGAACACCTCGCGTACCTCGGCGATCGCCGGACGCACCACGTCGTCCATGAAGCGGTACACCTCGTCCCGCGACGGGAAGTGCACGGCTTGGCTCAGGCGCTGGCGCCAGCCGCCACGCCCACGCCGGGACTGGGCAAAGGGCGCCAGCGAGTGCATCTGCGCGATCTGCCGCTGGCTTTCCAGGTAGAAGGCCTTGTGCAGCCCCCACATCATGCACAGCAGGATCAGCGAGAACGGCAGCGAGGTCAGCACCACCGCCGACTTCAGCGAATCGATGCTGCCGGCGAACAGCAGCGCGCTGGTGATCAGCGCGGTCATCGCGCCCCAGAAGATGCGCAGCCAGTTCGGGCCGTCCTCGTCGGCGCCACCGCCCTTGGCTGACAGCGTCGACAGCACCACCGTGCCGGAGTCGGCCGAGGTGACGAAGAACACGAAGCTGATGAACACCGTCACGGCGATCACCGTCTTGCTCCACGGGTAGGTTTCCAGCAGCAGGTACAGGCTCATCGACGGATTGTCGATAGCCGACTGCCCCAGCGCGGTCATGCCGTGGTTGATCACCTGGTCCAGGGCGCTGTTGCCGAAGATCGACATCCACGCCAGGGTGAAGCCCAGCGGGATCAGCAACACGCCGAAGACGAACTCGCGGATGGTGCGCCCGCGCGAAATGCGCGCGATGAACAGCCCCACGAACGGCGCCCAGGCAATCCACCAGGCCCAGTAGAACACCGTCCAGCCACCCAGCCAGTCGCGTTGCTCGCCGTAGGCGTACACATCGAAGCTCTTGCGCGGCAACGCGCCCAGATAGTCACCGAGGTTCTGGATCAGGGTATTGAACAGGTGCTGGGTGGGCCCGGCGAACAGCACGAACAGCAGCAGCGCGCAGGCCAGGAACAGGTTGATGTCGCTCATCACCCGCACGCCCTTCTCCACCCCGGCGACCGCCACGGCCACCGCCGCGCCCATCATCAGGGTGATGAGGATCACCTGCACCCACTGGCTGTGGCTGATGCCGAACAGGTAGTCGAGGCCAGCGTTCAGGTGCAGCACGCCGAAGCCCATGTCGGCCCCCAGGCCAAACACCGTGGCGATGATGCCGAAGCCGTCCACCGCGTAGCCGATCGGGCCGTTGATGCGTTTGCCTATCAGCGGGTAAAGCGCCGAGCGCAGGGCCAGCGGCAGGTTGTGCCGGTAGGCGAAGTAGGCCAGCGCCATGCCGACGAAGGCGAACACGCCCCAGCCGTGCAGGCCCCAGTGCAGGAACAGGATCTGCATCGCCTGGCGCCCGGCCTCGGCTGTGCCGGCCTCGCCCTGCGGCGGCTGTAGCATGTGGGTCAGCGGCTCGGAGACGCAGAAGAAGAACAGGGTGATGCTGATACCGGCGGCGAACAGCATGCCAGCCCAGGACAGGTAGCTGAACTCGGGCTCGTCGTGGTCGGCGCCGAGCTTGATCTTGCCGTAGCCGGACAAGGCGGTGACCACCACGAAGACCAGGTACAGGGTCATGGCCAGCATGTAGTACCAGCCGACGGTGTTGGCCGCCCAGTTCTGCGCCGCCAGCAGCCAGTCGCCGGCGGCCTGGGGCTGGGCGATTACGATCAGGCCGAAGAGGAGGATGAAGCTTGCCGCGAAGTAGAACACGGGGGGGTTCATGCGGATCTTGCCGTTGGCAAGGTCGGGGGTCGGTGCACTCATTGAACGGGCACCTCGTCGAAGGACGTGAGGTTCGGATTGAACGGGTTCAGCAAAGGCGATTCCTCCTTTTGAACACCGGCAATGGACCAGCGTTTTTCGTTGAACAAGCGTTCAAGTTAAACATGGATCGAGTTTCAATGCGACCCGATGCCGCTGGGCGGGGACCGAACAGAATGCACGTGGGAGCGGGCTTGCCCCGCGATTGCAGGGTCACACCCACCATCGCCATCGCGGGGCAAGCCCGCTCCCACGCATCCCAGCCCTTGAGTCAGAAGGCTTTCTTACCCTCGCAATCCAGCTGCAGGTTAGCCTGGGTAATGTTGCTGTCAGCCGGCACGCTGCGGGTCAGCCAGACGTTGCCGCCGATAGTCGAGCCCTTGCCGATGGTGATCCTTCCGAGGATGGTCGCACCCGCGTAGATCACCACGTCGTCCTCGACGATCGGGTGGCGGGCCAGGCCCTTGTGCAGGGTGCCCGACTCGTCGCTGGGGAAGCGCTTGGCGCCCAGGGTTACGGCCTGGTAGATACGCACCCGCTCGCCGATGATCGCGGTCTCGCCGATCACCACGCCGGTGCCATGGTCGATGAAGAAACTCGGGCCGATCTGCGCGCCGGGGTGGATGTCGATGCCGGTGGCCGAGTGCGCCAGCTCCGAGCTGATCCGCGCCAGCAACGGCAGGCCGGCCCGGTACAGGTGGTGGGCCAGGCGGTGGTGGATGATCGCCAGGATGCCCGGGTAGCACAGCAGCACCTCGTCGACGCTGCGCGCCGCCGGGTCGCCGTGGAAGGCCGCGAGCACGTCGGTGTCCAGCAGCACGCGCAGGGCCGGCAGGGCCGCGGCGAAGTCCTGGATCAGGCGCAGGGCATGGCCATCGACATCGACCACATCGGTCTTGCCATGGCGCGCCGCGTAGCGCAGCTCCAGGCGGGCCTGGGCCAGCAGCGCGGTGAGCGCGGCGTCGAGGGTGTGGCCGACGTAGAAGTCTTCGCTCTCTTCACGCAGATCCACCGGGCCCAGGCGCATGGGGAACAGCGCGCCGCACAGCTGCTCGAGAATCTGCCGCAGCGCCTCGCGCGACGGCAGCTCGCGCCCGCCCTGCTCGCCGCTGCTGCGGCCGTTGTTGCTGCGCCACTGCTCACGGGCGCTGCGCAGGCCACTGACGATGCCCTGCAGTTGCCAGTGCCCGGTTGATGGTTGTTCGCTCACGGTGTTTCTCCTGCCGGATAGGCCAACTGTTTTTATCGCCGGGTAGGGCCCCTTCGCGGGTAAACCCGCTCCCACAGGGACCGTATTGCCCTTGAGGCTTGCGCTGGACCTGTGGGAGCGGGTTTACCCGCGAAGAGGCCAGCATTGGATGGATGCGATCAACGATACGTCAAATCTGCCTCTTGGAAAAAACAACGCTTTATTCCATCCTGAGCTAAGTCGGGCATAAGCGACTGCAAAATGCAGAAACGGGAATAACAACATGATTTTTTATTATTTCCCGGCCTATGAAGCCCACCTCTATAGTCGCCACCTCACTACTTCCACAACAAGCGCGGGGCCTGCCATGACCAAATTCGCCAAACCCCTTCTCAACGCCAGCCTGGCGCTCCTGCTCGGTGCCGGCCTGCTCGGCCAGGCCTTCGCCGGCGAGCAGTTGAAGACCATCCAGGAGAAGGGCGTGATCAACGTCGGCCTGGAAGGCACCTACCCACCGTTCAGCTTCCAGGACGAGAACGGCAAGCTGGCCGGCTTCGAGGTCGAACTGTCCGAACTGCTGGCCAAGGAACTGGGGGTCAAGGCCAAGGTCCAGCCGACCAAGTGGGACGGTATCCTCGCCGCCCTGGAGTCCAAGCGCCTGGACGTGGTGATCAACCAGGTGACCATCTCCGAGGAGCGCAAGAAGAAGTACGACTTCTCCGAGCCCTACACGGTTTCCGGCATCCAGGCCCTGGTGCTCAAGGGCAGCGACAACGAGAAGAACATCAAGACCGCCGCCGACCTCGGTGGCAAGAAGGTCGGCGTCGGCCTGGGCACCAACTACGAGCAGTGGGTGAAACAGGACGTGCCGACAGCCGATGTCCGTACCTATGAAGACGACCCGACCAAATTCGCCGACCTGCGCAACGGCCGTATCGACGCCATCCTGATCGACCGCCTGGCCGCGCTCGAGTACGTGCAGAAAACCGCCAAGGACAAGAAACCCACCGCGCTGGCCGGCGAGAAATTCTCCAAGCTGGAGTCGGGCGTTGCCCTGCGCAAGGGCGAGCCTGAACTGCTCGCGGCGCTGAACAAGGCCATCGACAAGCTCAAGGCCGACGGCACGCTGGCCAAGCTGTCCGAGAAATACTTCGGTGCCGATGTCACCAAATGATCGCTGAAAGCCTGCAACTCGTTGTCGATTCCGCGCCCTTCCTGCTCAAGGGCGCGGGCTATACCGTGCTGCTCAGTGTCGGCGGCATGTTCTTCGGCCTGGTGCTGGGCTTCGCCCTGGCACTGATGCGCCTGTCGAAGATCCTGCCGCTGGACTGGCTCGCCCGCATCTACGTGTCGTTCTTCCGCGGCACGCCGCTGCTGGTGCAACTGTTCGTGATCTACTTCGGCCTGCCGCAGATCGGCATCGAGCTTGATCCGATCCCGGCATCGCTGATCGGCCTGTCGCTGAACATGGCGGCGTATATCTGCGAAATCCTCCGCGCGGCGATCTCTTCGATCGACCGTGGTCAGTGGGAAGCGGCGGCCAGCATCGGCATGACCCGCACCCAGGCCATGCGCCGGGCGATCCTGCCGCAGGCCCTGCGCACCGCCCTGCCGCCGCTGGGCAACAGCTTCATCTCGCTGGTCAAGGACACCGCCCTGGCGGCGACCATCCAGGTGCCCGAGCTGTTCCGCCAGGCACAGCTGATCACCGCCCGGACCTTCGAGGTCTTCACCATGTACCTGGCTGTCGCGGTGGTCTACTGGATCCTCTGCAGCATCCTGGCGCACTTCCAGAACCGCATGGAAGCGCGGGTCAACCAGCACGACCAGGAGCAATGAGATGATCGTAGTACAAGGCCTGACCAAGCAGTTCAAGGGCCATACCGTGCTCAACGGCATCGACCTGACCGTGCAACCCGGCGAGGTGGTCGCCATCATCGGCCCCAGCGGCTCGGGCAAGACCACGTTCCTGCGTTGCCTGAACCTGCTGGAAACCCCCGATGCCGGACGCATCCAGATCGGCGACATCAGCATCGATGCCAATCGCCCGCTGGGCGGCCAGCAGGGTGCGATCCGCCGCCTGCGCCAGCAGGCCGGATTCGTGTTCCAGAACTTCAACCTGTTTCCCCACCGCACCGCCCTGGAGAACGTCATCGAGGGGCCGGTGATCGTCAAGAAGACGCCCCGCGACAAGGCCATCGAGCTGGCCAGGCGCCTGCTGGCCAAGGTCGGCCTGGCGGGCAAGGAAGACGCCTACCCGCGCCGCCTGTCCGGTGGCCAGCAGCAGCGGGTGGCCATCGCCCGCGCCCTGGCCATGGAACCCGAGGTGATCCTGTTCGACGAGCCTACCTCGGCGCTCGACCCGGAGCTGGTGGGCGAGGTGCTGGAAACCATCCGCGGCCTGGCCGAGGAAAAGCGCACCATGATCATCGTCACCCACGAGATGAGCTTCGCCCGCGATGTCGCCAACCGGGTGATCTTCTTCGACAAGGGGGTGATCGTCGAGCAAGGCGAGGCCAAGGCGCTGTTCGCCAATCCGCGGGAAGAGCGCACCCGCCAGTTCCTGCGCAAGTTCCTCGGCACCGCCGCCGGCCAGGAATGAACCCGATGCGCGGGGCTCACACCTCGCGCAGGTTGTGGCAACGCCTGAAACGGGCTTCCAGGTTGCGATCGGGCATCTGGTGACTGCGCAGGGCGTTGAGGGTCTGCTCCACGTAATCGCGTGTCGTGCCATAGCGCCCCTTGGCGTTGGCGAGGATCTGGCTGAGCAGGGTGTCCGGCAGGTTGCCCGCGTAGCATGGCAAGTGCCGTTCCAGCACGAAGCCCAGGGCCTGGACCTTGCTGCCGTCGCCCAGACGGCAGCTGAGCCAGTGCGGGCGATAGGCCGGGAACGGCATTTCGCGCATCCACAGGGCCATCAGCGAATCGTCAAGGTTGCTTTCATCCAGACGGTAGGCGAAACCACTGCAGGAACCGCCACGGTCCAGGCCGAACACCAGGCCCGGACATTCCGGTGTGCCGCGGTGCTCGTGGGACCACAGGTACAGGCCGCGGTGGTAGCCATGCACCCGTGCCCGCTGGCGCTCGACCGAATTGCACTCGGGGCGCCAGATCAGCGAGCCGTAGGCAAACAGCCAGACCGGGCCGCCTTCGTGCAGGGACATGGTTTCCTGCATCGAGCGCTGCAATTGTTCGCGGGTCAACTGTTGCCCGAAGTCGAGTGACGGCGGATAGGCTATTTGCCAGGATAAACTTTCAAGTGTCGACATGAGCTGCCGCCATTAATTCCTGTGAACTACAAAGTTGCGCGTTCCACTGCTGTTGATGCAGGGCCTGACCCTACGTCTTCGCGGGTAAACCCGCTCCCACAGGAGGTGTGCAGGGCTTGTGGGAGCGGGTTTACCCGCGAAGGCCCTGGCGCTTAACGTAAGGGATAAGACACTTGCGACTCAAGCCGGAAGACACAATTTCATTCAACCTTCCGCTGAACGGAAACTAATAATCCGAGTATAGCGAAACTTATTACCCGCACCGGTAATAATCCCCGCCCTATAATCAACAGGAAAATACTTGGTTATTAAACCCGGCACGCCCTTGCAGCGTGCGGGTTGTTTCAGCCGCGCGGCGCGTAGGCGAACACGTCGGCGCGCATGCGGTGGGCATCCATGCCGGCCTCGACCAACGCATCGAGGGTGGCATAGACCATGTTCGGCGAGCCGCTGGCATAGACATGCACCTGGTTCAGGTCGCCGATGTCCTCGCACACCGCCTCGTGCAGCAGCCCACAGCGCCCTTCCCAGCCGCACAGGTCGCTGACTACCTTGTGCAGGAACAGGTTGGGCAGGCGCTGCCACTCGTCCCAGTGCTCGATCTCGTAGAAATCTTCAGGCCGGCGCACGCCCCAGTACAGGTGCACCGGATGCTTGAAGCCCTGGGCGCGGCAGTGCTCGAGCAGGCTGTGCATCTGGCCCATGCCGGTGCCGGCGGCAATCAGTACCAGAGGGCCATCGGGCAGCTCCGCCAGGTGGGCGTCGCCGAACGGCAGTTCGATGCGTGCCAGTCCATTGCGCTGCAACTGCTGGATCAACTGCACCGCGCTGCTTTCCCGCGCCAGCACGTGCAGCTCGAGGTCGCGCCCACCATGGGGCGCCGAGGCGAGGGAGAAGGCCGCCTTGTCCATGCCCTCACGCTCGATCATCAGGTACTGCCCCGCGTGATAGCGCGGCGGCTTGCCGGCAGGCGCGCGCAGGCGCACGCGCCAGACGTCGCCACCGACCTCGACGCATTCGCTCACGGTACAGGCCAGCTTGCGCACCGGCAGCTCGCCCAGGGCCAGCACACCATCCCACAGCAACACGCAGTCCTCCAGCGGCTCGGCGATGCAGGTGAACAGTTCACCGTGATCGCGGACTTGGCCTTCCTGGCGAACACTGCCTTCCACCAGCAGCGCGGCACACACATGGCAGTTGCCGTTGCGGCAGCTGCTTGGGCAGTCGTAGCCCAGGCGCCGCGCCGCATCCAGAATCCTTTCACCCGGTTCGACCGCCAGTACCGCCCCGGAAGGCTGCAAGGTTACCTGCATCAATCTATTCCCAACTGGTCCCACAGCTCATCGATACGGCGGGTGACGGCCTCGTCCTTGACGATGACCCGGCCCCATTCGCGTGTAGTCTCGCCCGGCCACTTGTGGGTGGCGTCCAGGCCCATCTTCGACCCCAGGCCCGACACCGGCGACGCAAAGTCGAGGTAGTCGATCGGGGTGTTGTCGATCATCACCGTATCACGCTTGGGGTCCATGCGCGTGGTGATGGCCCAGATCACATCGTTCCAGTCGCGGGCGTTGATATCGTCGTCGGTGACGATAACGAACTTGGTGTACATGAACTGTCGCAGGAACGACCACACACCCAGCATGACGCGCTTGGCGTGGCCTGGATACTGCTTCTTCATGGTCACCACCGCCATGCGGTACGAGCAGCCTTCCGGCGGCAGGTAGAAGTCGGTGATCTCGGGGAACTGCTTCTGCAGGATCGGCACGAACACTTCGTTCAGCGCCACCCCGAGGATCGCCGGCTCATCCGGCGGTCGGCCGGTGTAGGTGCTGTGGTAGATCGGTTTCTGCCGGTGGGTGATGCGCTCGACGGTGAACACCGGGAAGCTGTCCACTTCGTTGTAGTAACCGGTGTGGTCGCCGTACGGGCCTTCCGGGGCCATTTCGCCCGGGTGGATCACACCTTCGAGGATGATCTCGGCTGTGGCCGGCACCTGCAGGTCGTTGCCACGGCATTTGACCAGTTCGGTACGGTTGCCGCGCAACAGGCCGGCAAAGGCGTATTCGGAAAGGGTATCGGGGACAGGGGTCACGGCGCCGAGGATGGTCGCAGGGTCTGCGCCCAGGGCCACGGCCACGGGGAACGGCTGGCCTGGGTGTTTCTCGCACCATTCGCGGTAGTCCAGCGCGCCGCCACGGTGGCTCAGCCAGCGCATGATCACCTTGTTGCGGCCGATCACCTGCTGGCGGTAGATACCCAGGTTCTGGCGGTCCTTGTTCGGCCCGCGGGTGACGGTCAGGCCCCAGGTGATCAGCGGCGCCACGTCGCCCGGCCAGCAGTGCTGGATGGGCAACTGGCCCAGGTCGACGTCGTCGCCTTCGACCACGATTTCCTGGCATACCGCGTCCTTGACCACCTTCGGCGCCATGGACACGACCTTCTTGAAGATCGGCAGTTTCGACCAGGCGTCCTTCAGCCCCTTCGGCGGCTCGGGCTCCTTGAGGAACGCCAGCAGCTTGCCGATCTCGCGCAGTTCCTCGGTCGATTCGGCGCCCATGCCCATGGCCACCCGCTCGGGGGTGCCGAACAGGTTGCCCAGCACCGGGATATCGAAGCCGGTGGGCTTTTCGAACAGCAACGCCGGGCCCTTGGCGCGCAGGGTGCGGTCGCAGACTTCGGTCATTTCCAGTACAGGGGAGATGGGAACCTGGATGCGCTTGAGTTCACCGCGCTGTTCCAGACCACGGATGAAGTCGCGCAGATCGCGATACTGCATGCAAGGGCCTCGTGTTGGGCGTATCGGTCGGGGTGCAGAGTGTAGCGCCGTTCACGCCTGGTTTGGGGGCAAAAATGAAAAGGGGCCGCTTCGCGGCCCATCGCGGCACAAGGCCGCTCCTACAGGGGGATGGATAATCCTGTAGGAGCGGCCTTGTGCCGCGATGGGCTGCGCAGCAGCCCCTATCAGTTCCGGCCTGAAACGCTTACTTGCGCTTCATCGACAGGAAGAACTCGTCGTTGGTCTTGGTCTGCTTGAGCTTGTCGACCAGGAACTCGATGGCGGCGATCTCGTCCATCGGGTGCAGCAGCTTGCGCAGGATCCACATGCGCTGCAGTTCGTCGTCGGCGGTCAGCAGCTCTTCGCGGCGGGTACCGGACTTGTTGATGTTGATGGCCGGGAACACACGCTTCTCGGCGATGCGACGGTCCAGGGGCAGCTCCATGTTGCCGGTACCCTTGAACTCTTCGTAGATCACTTCGTCCATCTTCGAGCCAGTCTCGACCAGCGCGGTGGCGATGATGGTCAGCGAACCGCCTTCCTCGATGTTACGTGCAGCACCGAAGAAGCGCTTCGGCTTCTCCAGGGCGTGGGCGTCGACACCACCGGTCAGGACCTTGCCGGAGCTCGGGATCACGGTGTTGTAGGCACGGGCCAGACGGGTGATCGAGTCGAGCAGGATGACCACGTCCTTCTTGTGCTCGACCAGGCGCTTGGCCTTCTCGATGACCATCTCGGCGACCTGCACGTGGCGGGTCGGCGGCTCGTCGAAGGTCGAGGCAACCACTTCGCCGCGCACGGTGCGCTGCATCTCGGTCACTTCTTCCGGGCGCTCGTCGATCAGCAGGACGATCAGGTGGCACTCGGGGTTGTTACGGGTGATGTTGGCCGCGATGTTCTGCAGCATGATGGTCTTGCCCGCTTTCGGCGGGGCGACGATCAGGCCGCGCTGGCCCTTGCCGATCGGGGCGCACAGGTCGATGACGCGACCGGTGAGGTCTTCGGTGGAACCGTTGCCGGCTTCCATCTTCAGGCGCTTGTTGGGGAACAGCGGCGTCAGGTTTTCGAAGAGAATCTTGTTCTTCGCGTTTTCCGGACGGTCGAAGTTGATGGTGTCGACCTTCAGCAGTGCGAAGTAACGCTCGCCTTCCTTCGGTGGACGGATCTTGCCGACGATGGTGTCGCCGGTGCGCAGGTTGAAACGACGGATCTGGCTGGGCGAGACATAGATGTCGTCAGGGCCGGCCAGGTAGGAGGCATCCGCCGAGCGCAGGAAACCGAAACCATCCTGGAGAATCTCCAGCACGCCGTCACCGGAGATCTCTTCGCCGCTTTTCGCATGCTTTTTCAGCAGGGCGAAAATCACGTCCTGTTTGCGCGAACGGGCCATGTTTTCGATGCCCATCTGTTCGGCCATTTCCAAAAGATCGGTAATCGGCTTTTGCTTGAGTTCTGTCAGGTTCATAAGGGGAGTGACGTAATCATGTAAGGAAGGGAGAAATTAAGCGTTGGCTTAATGAGGCCGCGCCGCTAGATGGCGACAGGATCGCGTACTGATTCGAATTAGGGATGCTTCGGCGACGGCGTGCAGAGGGCACTGGAGAAGCAGTGCGAGGCCGAATGTAACACTTGCTTTTTTCGACGTCTAGTGGTTTTGACCACCGTTTTCCGGGGCTATCCGTCTGGATGGGCGCGATAGCGGGGCTCGCCAGCCCTCAGGGAAAATGCCTACAACAGATAAAGAAAAGCCCCGCATTTGCGGGGCTTTGTCACATCACACGTTGGCGTCGAGGAACGCCTTGAGCTGCGACTTGGACAGCGCGCCGACCTTGGTGGCCTCGACGTTGCCGTTCTTGAACAGCATCAGCGTCGGGATGCCACGCACGCCGTGCTTGGCGGGGGTTTCGGCGTTTTCGTCGATGTTCAGCTTGGCGATGGTCACCTTGCCCTGGTATTCAGAGGCGATGTCGTCCAGCACCGGAGCGATCATCTTGCATGGGCCGCACCATTCAGCCCAGTAGTCGACCAGCACCGCGCCTTCAGCCTTGAGTACGTCGGCTTCGAAGCTGGCGTCGGTGACATGTTTGATAAGATCGCTGCTCATGGATATCTCCAGGTCGTAAGCATAAAAAAACGTTGCCCATCATAGCCGCACCCTGGCGCGACAGGAAGCCACAGCTGATTGAGTGTAACTATAGTTGTGCAAGACGCCACGAATCGAAACCGTCATGTCACGGTCATAACATTGCTATGACATTGCCATGCATCAAGCCTTGCCGTGCCGCTCGTTGGCGTATGCCCGCGATCGTGGCACGATTGCCGGGTTAACGACCGAGAACCTCCAGACCATGCCGCACACCACCGCGAAGAACCTGTCTCTGATCGCCGCCATCGACCTGGGCTCCAACAGCTTCCACATGGTCGTGGCCAAGGCCCATCACACGGAAATCCGCATCCTCGAAAGGCTTGGAGAAAAGGTTCAGCTCGCCGCCGGTATCGACGATGAGCGCAAGCTCAGCGAAGAAGCCATGGAGCGCGGCCTGGAATGCCTCAAGCGCTTCGCCCAGCTGATCAACGGCATGCCCCAGGGCTCGGTGCGCATCGTCGGCACCAACGCCCTGCGCGAAGCGCGCAACCGCAATGAATTCATCCTGCGCGCCGAAGCCATTCTCGGCCACCCGGTCGAGGTCATCTCCGGCCGTGAAGAGGCGCGCCTGATCTACCTGGGCGTGTCCCACACCCTGGCCGACACCCCCGGCAAGCGCCTGGTTGCCGACATCGGCGGCGGCAGCACCGAGTTCATCATCGGCCAGCGTTTCGAGCCGCTGCTGCGCGAAAGCCTGCAGATGGGCTGCGTGAGCTTCACCCAGCGCTACTTCCGTGACGGCAAGATCACCCCGGCGCGCTACGCCCAGGCCTACACTGCCGCGCGCCTGGAACTGATGAGCATCGAGAACGCCCTGCACCGCCTGACCTGGGACGAGGCCATCGGCTCGTCCGGGACCATCCGCGCCATCGCCGCGGCGATCAAGGCCATCGGCCAGGGCAGCGGCGAGGTCAACGCCGAGGGCCTGGCGGCGGTCAAGCGCAAGCTGTTCAAGCTCGGCGAGACCGACAAGATCGACTTCGAAGGGGTCAAGCCCGATCGGCGGACCATCTTCCCGGCGGGCCTGGCCATCCTCGAGGCGATCTTCGACGCCCTGGAGCTGCAGCGCATGGACCACTGCGACGGCGCCCTGCGCGAAGGCGTGCTGTTCGACCTGCTGGGCCGCCATCACCACGAGGACGTGCGCGAACGCACCCTGAACTCGCTGATGGAGCGCTACCACGTCGACCAGGGCCAGGCCGCGCGCGTGGAGCGCAAGGCACTGCACGCCTTCGACCAGGTGGCCGCAGCGTGGGACCTGGAGCACGGAAACTGGCGTGATCTGCTGGGTTGGGCGGCGAAAATCCATGAAATCGGACTGGATATTGCCCATTACCACTACCACAAGCACGGTGCCTACCTGATCGAGCACTCCGACCTGTCAGGGTTCTCCCGCGAGGACCAGCAGATGATGGCCCTGCTGGTGCGTGGCCACCGCCGCAACATTCCCAAGGACAAGTTTGCCGAGTTCGGCGACGAAGGCGTCAAGCTGATCCGCCTGTGCGTGCTGCTGCGCTTCGCCATCCTGTTCCACCATATCCGCGGCACCCAGCAGATGCCCAAGGTGGAGCTGCAGGCCGGCGACAACAGCCTGGAGGTGGTATTCCCGAGTGGCTGGCTGGAGCAGAACCAGCTGACCCAGGCTGACTTTGCCAACGAGGCGGAGTGGCTGGCGCGGGTCAATTTTGTTCTCAGCGTCCGGTAAACCGCGGGGCATGGCACCGGCTGCGCCGGTGTTCGCGGCACAAGGCCGCTCCTACAGGCGATAGTGGCCCCTGTAGGAGCGGCCTTGTGCCGCGAAAGGGCCGCAAAGCGGCCCCCATATCGGTACTACCGAACGTTCAGCACCGGATTGCTCAGCCGCTCCAGCAGCGTCGCCTGCACGCTGCGCGGATTCTGGTTGCCGGTCGGCGTGCTGCGCACGTAGCGCCCGTCCGGCTGCAGGGTCCAGGCCTGGGTGTTGTCGGTCAGGTAACCCTCCAGCTCCTTCTTCACCCGCAACAGCAGCTTCTTGCCCTCCACCGGGAAGCAGGTCTCGACGCGCTTGTCGAGGTTGCGCTCCATCCAGTCGGCGCTGGACAGGTAGATCTGCTCCTCGCCGCCATTGAGGAAGTAGAACACCCGGGTGTGCTCGAGGAAGCGGCCGATGATCGAGCGCACGTGGATGTTGTGCGACACCCCCGGGATGCCCGGACGCAGGCAGCACATGCCGCGCACCACCAGGTCGATGCGCACGCCCGACTGGCTGGCCTTGTACAGCGCCTTGATGATCTTCGCGTCGGTCAACGAGTTGAACTTGGCGATGATGTGCGCCGGCTCGCCTTCCAGGGCGAACTGGGTCTCCCGGGCGATCATGTCGAGCATGCCCTTCTTCAGGGTGAAGGGCGCGTGCAGCAGCTTCTTCATGCGCAGGGTCTTGCCCATGCCGATCAGCTGGCTGAACAGCTTGCCGACGTCCTCGGTGAGGGCGTCGTCGGAGGTCAGCAGGCTGTAGTCGGTGTACAGGCGGGCGTTACCGGCGTGGTAGTTGCCGGTGCCCAGGTGCGCATAACGGACAATCTCGCCCTGCTCGCGGCGCAGGATCAGCATCATCTTGGCGTGGGTCTTGAAGCCGACCACGCCGTAGATCACCACCGCACCAGCGGCCTGCAGGCGGCTGGCCATCTGCAGGTTGGACTCTTCGTCGAAACGCGCGCGCAGTTCGATCACCGCGGTGACCTCCTTGCCGTTACGCGCCGCGTCCACCAGGGCGTCGACGATCTCCGAGTTGGCGCCCGAGCGGTACAGGGTCTGGCGCACGGCGAGTACATGCGGGTCCTTGGCGGCCTGGCGCAGCAGGTCGATCACCGGGGTGAACGACTCGAACGGGTGCATCAGCAGCACGTCCTGCTTGCCGATCACGCTGAAGATGTTGTCGGCGTTCTGCAGCAGCTTGGGGATCGCCGGGGTGAACGGCGTGTACTGCAGCTCCGGGTGGCTGTCGAGGCCGGTGATGCTGAACAGGCGGGTCAGGTTGACCGGCCCGTTGACCTGGTACAGCTCGCTCTCGCTCAAGCTGAACTGCTTGAGCAGGTAGTCGGAGAGGTGTTTCGGGCAGGTGTCGGCCACCTCGAGGCGCACGGCATCGCCGTAGCGGCGCGAGAACAGCTCGCCGCGCAGGGCGCGGGCCAGGTCGTCGACTTCCTCGGAGTCCAGCGCCAGGTCGGCGTTGCGGGTCAGGCGGAACTGGTAGCAGCCCTTGACCTTCATGCCCTGGAACAGGTCGTCGGCGTGGGCGTGGATCATCGACGACAGGAACACATAATTGTCGCCCGGGCCGCCGACCTCTTCCGGCACACGGATGACCCGCGGCAGCAGGCGCGGTGCCGGGATGATCGCCAGACCCGAATCGCGGCCGAAGGCGTCGACACCCTCGAGCTCGACGATGAAGTTCAGGCTCTTGTTCACCAGCAGCGGGAACGGGTGGGTCGGGTCGAGGCCGATCGGGGTGATGATCGGCGCGATCTCGTCGCGGAAGTAACGGCGTACCCAGGTCTTGAGCTTGGGCGTCCAGTAGCGCCGGCGGATGAAGCGAATGGCGTGCTTCTCCAGCTCCGGCAGCAGCACGTCGTTGAGGATCGCATATTGGCGGTCCACCTCGATATGCACCAGCTCGCTGATGCGCGCCAGCGCCTGGTGCGGCTGCAGGCCGTCGGCGCCGGCCTGTTCGCGGGCGAAGTTGATCTGCTTCTTCAGGCCCGCCACGCGGATCTCGAAGAACTCGTCGAGGTTGCTGGAGAAGATCAGCAGGAACTTCAGGCGCTCGAGCAGCGGATACGACTCATCCAGCGCCTGCTCCAGCACGCGGATGTTGAACTGCAGCTGCGAGAGCTCGCGATGAATGTACAGGCTGCTGTCGTCCAGGCTCGGCACGGCGATCGCCGGAGCCGGAGCCGGCGCAGGCGCGGGTGCCGGGGCGGCTTCGGCGAGCGCTTCCGGTTCCACTACCGCTGGCAGGTCGGGCGGGGTCTGCACCATCTCTTCGGGCACGGCCTGGGCATCCTTGATCTCGACAGGGGTTAGCACTTCGTTATTCATCTGACGTTCCTGGAGGGCGTTACTGCCCTCTCATCAATTGAGCGGCACGCACGGCGAAATAGGTCAGGATGCCATCAGCGCCTGCCCGTTTGAAAGCGGTGAGGGATTCGAGGATCACGGCCTCGCTGAGCCAGCCGTTCTGGATCGCGGCCATGTGCATGGCGTACTCGCCGCTGACCTGGTAGGCGAAGGTCGGCACCTTGAACTCGGCTTTCACTCGGTGAACGATGTCCAGGTACGGCATGCCCGGCTTGACCATGACCATGTCGGCGCCTTCGGCGAGGTCGGTGGCCACTTCGTGCAGGGCCTCGTCGCTGTTGGCCGGGTCCATCTGGTAGGAGGCCTTGTTGGCCTTGCCCAGGTTCAGCGCCGAGCCGACCGCGTCGCGGAACGGGCCGTAGTAGGCACTGGCGTACTTGGCCGAGTAGGCCATGATGCGCACGTTGACGTAGCCGGTCTCTTCCAGGGCCTGGCGGATCGCGCCAAGGCGACCGTCCATCATGTCCGACGGGGCCACCACCTGGGCACCGGCCTCGGCGTGGGACAGCGCCTGACGCACCAGGGCCTCGACGGTGATGTCGTTCTGCACGTAGCCCTCTTCATCGAGGATGCCGTCCTGACCATGGGTGGTGAACGGGTCCAGAGCGACGTCGGTGATCACCCCCAGCTCCGGGAAGCGGGCACGCAGGGCGCGGGTGGCGCGCTGGGCGATGCCGTCCGGGTTCCAGGCTTCGGCGCCGTCGAGGGACTTTTTCTCGGTCGGGGTCACCGGGAACAGCGCCAGCGCTGGAATACCCAGCTCCACCCAGCCCTGTGCGGCTTCCAGCAGCAGGTCGATCGACAGGCGCTCTACGCCCGGCATGGACGGTACTTCTTCGCGACGGCCCTCGCCGTCCAGCACGAATACCGGAAGAATCAGGTCATCGACGGTCAGGGTGTTTTCGCGAACCAGACGACGGGAAAATTCATCCCGGCGGTTGCGACGCAGGCGGGTGGCAGGAAACAGACGGTTGGCGGGGGTAAAGCTCACGGCAGACTCCTGAGCCCGCGCGGGCGGGCAGCGCGACAGTTATAAGCGGCCATTATGACGCCTGTGTTACATCCTTAGGCAACCCTGCGACTTGTGGCCGCAGCCATTGTCGTTGCAGGGAATCTTCACGTCGAGACACATTTGGACACTTTCCCCAGCGCGCCTGAAGGGGTAGGCTGCGCGTTCATTTCGCCAGCACGCCAGAAAATGCTTCAACAATTCCTGAACGATTTCGGCTACTTTGCCCTTTTTCTCGGCACGTTCTTCGAGGGCGAGACCATCCTGGTGCTCGCGGGCTTTCTTGCGTTCCGCGAATACATGGACATCAAGCTGGTGGTCCTGGTGGCCTTCTGCGGCAGTTACGCCGGCGACCAGCTGTGGTACTTCATGGGCCGCCGCCACGGGCGCAAGATCCTTGCCCGCAAGCCGCGCTGGCAGGCCATGGGTGACCGGGCGCTGGAGCACATCCGCCGCCATCCGGATATCTGGGTACTGAGTTTCCGTTTCGTCTACGGCCTGCGTACGGTGATGCCGGTGGCTATCGGCTTGTCCGGCTACCCACCGCGCCGCTACCTGCTGCTCAACGGCATCGGCGCCGCGGTGTGGGCCCTGGCCCTGGGCCTGGCGGCCTACCACTTCGGCGCCATTCTCGAAGGCATGCTCGGCAGCATCAAGAAGTACGAGCTATGGGTGCTCGGCGGCCTGCTGGTGCTGGGCCTGGCGCTCTGGCTGCGCCGACGTTTTCGCAACCTCCGCGCCGAGCGCCGCGCGGCGGCAGAAGGCCAGGCCACCGACGCTGAGCAGGCTGTAGCCCAGAAGCAGCAACCAGAACACGGGCGTGACCAACACTAAGCCGAGCGCGCCGGCCAGATACAGCGCCGGCGCATTCGACAGCAGCCGTGCCAGTTCCATGCGCCCTGCCCAGGGCCGGTCCTCCAACGCCGCCCCCAGCACGAACAGCCCGAACGCCATCACCGTCCAGCCCAATACCAGGGCTGCAGGCGCCACCTGCTCCGCCACCTCCATCAGATAGCTGCCCAGCGCCACATAGACCGCGAACTGCACGGTGACGTACACCTGCCGCGCGCCGCCCAGGGGAATCGCGAACTTGCGAAACGCCGCCAGGTCCTGCTTGGGCTGTGGATAAGCGGCGGCCACATCCGCCGGGCGCCAGCCGGTGGGCATGAACCAGATGCGCAGCTTGTCCCACCAGCTGCCGGCGCGACGGGCGTCATGCCAGAGCTGGGCGTAGAACTGCACGTTGGCCCACAGCGGGTTCCAGCTGGCCAGCGGCGTGGTCACGCCGAAGATCACCGGCTCGCGCTCGTCCTCCTCCTGGAAGGTGCCGAACAGTCGGTCCCAGATTATGAACACGCCGCCGTAGTTGCGATCCAAGTACAGAGGATTCTGCGCATGGTGGACGCGATGGTTGGACGGCGTGATGAAGATCCACTCCAGCCAGCCCAGCTTGGGCACATGGCGGGTGTGCACCCAGAACTGGTACAGCAGGTTCAGCGACGCCACGGTGATGAATACCAGCGGCGGCACGCCCAGCAGCGCCAGCGGCAGGTAGAAGATCCAGGAGAACAGGAAGCCGCTGCTGGTCTGACGCAGGGCGGTGGTGAGGTTGTATTCCTCGCTCTGGTGGTGCACCGAGTGCGCGGCCCACAGCACATTGCGCTCGTGGCCCAGGCGGTGCAGCCAGTAGTAGCAGAGGTCGTAGAGCACGAAGGCGACCACCCACACCCACCAGGCATCGGCGGGCAGGCGCAGCCAGGCCAGGTGCTCCCAGGCCACGGCATAGGTGACCAGCCCCACCCCTTTGGTCAGAAGCCCCGTGCTGGTGGACAGCGCGCCGGTGCTCAGGCTGTTGATCGAGTCGGCGAGCTGGTAGTTGCGCCGCACGCGCACGCGATCGGCGATCAGCTCCACCGCGATCAGCACGAAGAAGAACGGCACGGCCAGCAGAATCAGGTCCATGAACGGCCACCTCCAAGGTTGTCCACGAAGATTAGGCCCGCCGAAGGGCAAATCCCATGGCTACATCTGCCAAACTAGAGGACATTTAGCGCCTCGACACTGGAGTATTGAGCATGACGAAAAAAGTTGCGGTGATTCTGTCCGGTTGCGGCGTGTACGACGGCGCCGAGATCCACGAGAGCGTGATCACCCTGCTGCGCCTGGACCAGCGTGGCGCCCAGGTGCAGTGCTTCGCGCCGAACATCGCGCAGATGCATGTGATCGACCACCTGACCGGGGAAGAGATGCCCGAGTCGCGCAACGTGTTGGTGGAGTCGGCGCGTATCGCCCGTGGCGAGGTGAAGGACATTCGCGAGGCCAATGCCTCGGATTTCGACGCACTGATCGTGCCCGGTGGCTTCGGTGCGGCCAAGAACCTCTCCAACTTTGCCGTCGAAGGCGACAAGTGCAGCGTGCAGCCGGACGTGCTGGCCCTGGCCGAAGCCTTCGCCGAGGCGGGCAAGCCGGTTGGCCTGATCTGCATCTCGCCGGCCCTTGCGGCGAAGATCTACGGCCCAGGCGTGGTCTGCACCATCGGCAACGACGCCGGCACCAGCGCGGCGGTGGTGAAGATGGGCGGCACCCATGAGGAATGCGATGTGCACGATATCGTCGAGGATACCCAGCGCAAGCTGGTGACTACCCCGGCGTACATGCTGGCCAAGTCGATCAGCGAAGCGGCGGGCGGCATCTACAAGCTGGTGGATCGGGTGCTGGAACTGACCCACGAGAACGATAAGTAAGGTACTGGGGGCGCTACGCACCCCTTTCGCGGCGCAAGGCCGCTCCTACAGGCGGATCGCGTTTCCTTGTAGGAGCGGCCTTGTGCCGCGATGGCCGGCGCAGCAGGCCCGGGCAACTAAAGCTTCGACAATCGGGTGATAACCCGGTCCAGCGCATTGGCGAACGCCTGCTTCTCGCGTTCACCATAGGGCGCCTGGCCACCGCCGACCTGGCCCTGCTCACGCAGTTCGGTGAACAGGTTGCGTACCGCCAGGCGCTCGCCCATGTTGCGCTCGTCGAACTCGCGACCGCGCGGATCCAGCGCCGCCACGCCCTTCTTGATCAGCCGGTCGGCCAGCGGCACGTCGCTGCAGATCACCAGTTCGCCGGGCTCGGCGTTCTCCACCAGGTAGTCATCGGCAGCATCCATGCCGCTGGGCACCACGATCAGCCGCACGCAGGCGAAGGCCGGCTTGATCTGCGGCTGGCCGGCCACCATCACCACTTCGAGCTTGCGCTTGAGGGCGAACTTGACGATCAGGTCCTTGGCCGCCTTGGGGCAGGCGTCGGCATCGATCCATACACGCATTGGTTGTTTCCTGGGTTTGGCGGATAGCCATTGTCGCAGGTTCGGCCCTTTCGCGGGTAAACCCGCTCCCACAGGGAACTCACCACTGCTGAAGACAGCGCAGCACCTGTGGGAGGGGGATTACCCGCGAAGAAACCACCACTGATCTCAGCTGGCCGCCGCCCGGCGCTTCTCGGCCAACCGGCTGCGCCCGTAGAGGAACACGATGGCCAACAACGCCACCGCCTGCGCGCCCAGCGAATAAGCGTCGGCGTGGATTCCCAGCCAGTCGAACTCGAAGAACGCCACCGGCCGCGTACCCAGCACGCCGGCCTCCTGCAGCGCCTTGACGCCATGCCCGGCGAACACCACCGACAGCGCGCACAGCAAAGCGGCGTTGATGCTGAAGAACAACGACAGCGGCAGCTTGGCCGAGCCGCGCAGGATCACCCAGGCCAGGCCCACCAGCAGCACCAGCGCCGTGGCGCCGCCCGCCAGCACCGCCTGATGGCCAGCCGGACCGGCCTGCAGCCACAGGGTCTCGTAGAATAGGATCACCTCGAACAGCTCGCGGTACACCGAGAAGAACGCCAGCACGGCAAAACCGAAACGCCCGCCGCCACTGACCAGGCTGCTCTTGATGTAGTCCTGCCAGGCGGCGGCGTGGCGGCGATCGTGCATCCACACGCCAAGCCACAGCACCATCACCGCTGCGAACAGCGCCGTGCAGCCTTCGAGCAGCTCGCGCTGCGCACCGCCGACGTCGATCACATAGGCCGCCAGGGCCCAGGTGGCGAAACCGGCGACCAGCGCCAGGCCCCAGCCGATATTGACGCTGCGCACCGCCGACTGCTGGCCGGTGTTGCGCAGGAAGGCCAGGATCGCCGCCAGCACCAGGATCGCCTCCAGGCCCTCGCGCAGCAGGATCAGCAGGCCGGAAATGTAGCTCAGCGACCAGCTCAGGCCATCGCTGCCCAGTAGCTTGGACGCCTGCTCCAGCTTGGCCTTGGCCTCGGCCAGGCGCTGTTCGGCCTGGGCCACCGGCAAGCCGTCCTGCAACGACTGACGGTAGGCCATCAGCGACTTTTCCGTGTCCTTGCGGGCCTGGGCGTCGATGTTGTCGAGGGAGCTTTCCACCAGTTCGAAGCCTTCCAGGTAGGCCGCCACCGACAGGTCGTAGGCCTGGTCATGGTCGCCGGCGCGGTAGGCCGCCAGACTCTTGTCCAGGGTGCTGGAGGTGTATTCGAGCAGCTGTGCCGGGCCACGCTTGACCTGCGGCGGCTGCGCCCGCTGGGCGCGGAACGCGGCCACGGCATCCGCGCCTTCGCTGGCGGCGACTTCGGCCGGGGTCTGCCGGGCCAGGTCGGCGATGTTCCAGGTCTTGCCGCCCTTGGCCGCCTGCGGATCGGCGGTGAAACTGGCGATATAGGCCGCCACGTCCCAGCGCTGGCGCTCGTCGAGCTGGTCGGCGAACGACGGCATCTCGGTGCCTTCGATGCCCAGCCCGAGGGTGTTGTACAGGTCGAACAGGCTCAGCTGGTCGAGGCGCCCGGCATCGCGCAGGTTGGCTGGCGCAGGCTCCAGGCCGACCCCGGCCGGGCCGTCGCCGAGGCCCGTGTCACCATGACAGATCGAGCAGTTCTGCGCATACAGCGAAGCGCCGCGAGCAGGATCGGGGGTGATCACCGGGGCCTGGCTGACCTCGTAGGCCACTGCCAGGCGCGCACCCAGTTGCCGGGCCTGGCGGGCGACGGCGGCACCGTCCTGACGCTGGTCGATGGCCTGACGCAGGCTCTGCACGCCCTGTTCCAGGGCGCCGCGCTCGGCATGCTCGGGCAGCCCCTTGACCAGCTCGGCCAGCACGCCACTGAACTCCTGCTGCTCGCGGTATTCCCCGTCGTCCACCACCTTGCCGTCGCGCACGGTTGGCGGGTAGTCGGCACCGATGTAGTCCAGCAGGTGCAGCGCCTTGGTCGCCTCGGCAGGCGCTTCGGCCAGCGTCGGGAGGCTGCACAGCGCCAGCACCGGGCCAAGCAACAGGGCAGGCAGCCAGGCAGGCAGACGGAAACGAGAAATCATGGCCAATCTCGACGGAAATACGAAAGAGAACATTGTTCACTTCCACTCTCCCCCGCTCAAGGCTCAGGGGCAGATTTCATGAAAAATCTTGAGACAAATTGACGGAACACCCGCTGGGAACGGTTTTTTCCGACTGATGGCATCAACCTAAAAATGCGAAGCAATTCGCCATCACCCCGCTACTACTTTGGGTATAATCCCGCGCCGCCGTAATAGCCATTAGCAATCAAGGCGCCTCCATCGAGAGGTTC
The DNA here is from genome assembly GCF_024259445.1 of Pseudomonas sp. DVZ6. NCBI lineage: Bacteria > Pseudomonadati > Pseudomonadota > Gammaproteobacteria > Pseudomonadales > Pseudomonadaceae > Pseudomonas > Pseudomonas sp. DVZ6. The sequence continues at coordinate 22,038 of NZ_JANCLM010000036.1, read as the reverse complement.
TGGCGATAAAACAGAGGGATCTGCCGCCCCCGCCCACGCGGCCAACCGTTTCAGGGAAAGAAGAAAGTCCGATGGTATCCCGCGCCCTCACCCTGGCGACCCTGGTCGCCGCCGTGCAGCTCACCGGCTGCTCGGTGTTCCGCAGCTACGACAGCGAACTGCAGGAGACCAACAAGCAGTTGGCCGCCGGCAACGTCGACGCCGCCCTCGCCCTGCTCGAGAGCAATAACAAGGGCGAGCAGAAAGACCTGCTCTACTACTTCGAAAAAGGCGAGCTGCTGCGCTCCAAGGGTGACCTCAAGGGCAGCCAGGACGCCTGGCGCTCGGCCGACAGCGTGGTGTTCCAGTGGGAAGAGTCGGTCAAGCTCGACACCGACAAGTACCTGAGCCAGTTCGGCAGCTACCTGGTCAACGACAAGGTCCGTCGCTACGAAGGCTATGACTACGAAAAAGTCATGCTGACCACGCAGATGGCCCTGAACCTGCTGGCACAGAACGATTTCGACGGTGCCCGCACCGAGATCAAGAAGACCCACGAGCGCGAGGCGATCATCGCCGAGCTGCGCGACAAGGAATATCTCAAGCGCGAGGAGCAGGCCGAGAAGGAAGGCATCAAGACCGAGTACAAGGACCTGCAGGGTTACCCGGTCGCCAGCCTCGACGCCCCTGAGGTGGTCGGCCTGAAGAACAGCTACCAGAGCGCCTTCAGCCATTACCTGTCCGGCTATGTCTACGAGGCCCTCGGTGAGAAAGGCCTGGCCGCGCCGGGTTATCGCAAGGCCGCCGAACTGCGCCCGAACACGCCGCTGCTCGACCAGGCACTGCTCGAACTGGACAAGAACAGCGCCAAGGCCGGCGAAAGCGACGTGCTGATCGTGGTGCAGACCGGCCTGGCCCCGGCCCGTGACTCGATCCGCATCCCACTGCCGCTGCCGATCCAGGACAACCTGGTGATCACCCCGCTGTCGTTCCCGATCATCAAGGAAGACACTTCGACCGCGCACGTGGGCGAGATCCAGCTCAACGACAAGGCCCTGGCCCTGACCGCGCTCAACAGCACCACGGCCATGTCGCGCCGCGCCCTGCGCGACGACATGCCGGGCATCATCCTGCGCACCAGCGTACGCGCCATCAGCCGCGGCGTGGCGCAGAAAAACCTGAACAAGGCCAACCCGATGGCCGGGCTGGTGGTGGGCATCGCCTCCACCGTGCTGGAAGGCGCCGATACCCGCACCTGGCGCACCCTGCCCGACGAAACCCAGGTGGCCCGGGTACGCCTCAAGCAAGGCGAACACCACCTGAGCCTGCCATCGAGCCTCGGTGGCACCCAGGTCACCGTGAAGGTCGATCGTCCCTACCAGGTGATCAGCCTGCGCGTGGTCGGCAACCGCGTATTCGCTGGCGGCCCGGCCGTCATCGTCGCCCCGCAGGCCGCAGCCACCGCTGTCGCCAGCCTCAAGTAACCCAAGGATCGAACATGCGCAGAACATGCCTCGCCCTGGCCGCCGTCGCCCTCCTGGCCGGCTGCGCCACCCCGCCCCCTGCCCCCGGCAGCGCCGCCAGCAAGGTGGTGACCATGGGCCAGCTGGATGACATCGAAGTCGGCCAGATGCGCGTCGCCCGCGAAAACGGCTACCTCACCGTCAACGTGGCGCTGACCAACACCAGCCGCAGCAATCGCACGCTCTACTACCGCTTCGCCTGGCTGGGCAACGACGGCTTCCCGGTGGCCGACGAAGAGAGCTGGAAGGCCCTGCCGCTGTACGGCAAGCAGGCCAAGTTCCTCCCCGCCATCGCCCCGACCCCTGCTGCCCGCGACTTCCGCCTCGAAGTCCACACCCGGTAATCCCATTCAGGAGCCCGTTCCATGTTTGCACGCCTTTCCCTCGCCGCCATCGCCATCGCCCTGGTCAGCGGCTGCAGCACCCCGTCGCCGGTTCTCGGCGGCAAGAACATCAGCTACGGCGACAGCAAGGCCGTCGAGCTGGTGACCAACGAGTTCGGTTCCACCGACCTGCAGATGATCGCCGAGAGCATGACCCGCTCCCTGGCCCAGTCCGGCGTGCTGCACGGCCGCCCGGTGGTGCAGGTGTACGACGTGAAGAACAAGACCAGCGAGTACATCGATACCCGCGAGATCACCACCTCGATCAAGACCCAACTGATGAAGTCCGGCGCCGCCCGCTTCGCCAGCGACAACACCGAGATGCAGAGCCAGGTCGACCAGCTCAAGCTGCAGAACCAGAGCGGCCTGTACAAGAAGAAGACCGTGGCCAAGACCGGCAACATGATCGCCGCCAAGTACCGCCTGGAAGGTTCGATCAGCTCGATCGTCAAGCGCAGCAGCGACTACAAGGACGTGTTCTACAAGTTCAGCCTGCAGCTGATCGACGTGGAAAGCGGCCTGGCCGAGTGGATGGACGAAAAAGAAATCCGCAAGACCACGGAGCGCTGATCGATGCGTGCATGGATGGCAATCATCGGCCTGGCCTGCGCCTTCGGTGCGCAGGCGGCCCCCAAGGTGGCGGTGACCGACCTGGCCTACCAGGCGCAGGTGGAGGAGTACATCCACACCATCAACGCCCAGAGCAGCGGCCAGGCCGGCATGTACCACGCCAGCGGCCAGTCGAGCTACAGCGAGTACGAGAGCCTCAACAGCTACATCGAGCAGACCGAACTGCGCAAGTTCGGTGGCGACATCAAGGGTGAGATCCTCAAGACCGGCATGTTCCAGCTGGTCCAGGGCCGCCCTTATACCGCCGACTCGAAGGAAGACGTCTACGACGTGATCCGCCGCATCAAGAACGGCGCGTTCAAGGGTGCCGACTACGTGCTGTTCGGCACCCTGTCGGACATCGACTTCCAGCAGGACATCAACTCGCTGGACCACACCGACAGCTACTCGGCGGTGCTGGGCCTGACCGTGGTCGCCGACTTCAGCCTGATCAACACCCGCACCTACGAGATCACCTCGGCGTTCACCGCCATGGGTGAGGGGCAGGACACCAAGTTGGTGAAGGGCCAGGACCGCCGCGTGACGCTGAACCGTCCGCGGGTGGTGCGGGATGTGTCGAAGGCGCTGGGCGAGGATGTGGCGCAGCAGCTGGCCGAGCAGTTGGGCGGTTCCGTGCCCGGGCAGCCGAAGCAGCCACGCGGCCGGGACAACCTGCCGCCGGATGAGCCGGCGCAGGTGCTGAACTAAGCCAGACGCAATCCCTGTAGGAGCGGCCTTGTGCCGCGAAAGGGCTGCAGAGCAGCCCCAGCGATTCATGCATTACTGCTGCCAGGGCCGCTATGCGGCCCTTTCGCGGCACAAGGCCGCTCCTACAGGGGAATCATCAGGGTCTGGCACTGCCTTTCCAGCCGCCACCCAAGGCCAGGAACACCCCGATCTGCCCCATCGCCACCTGGCTGTTGGCCGCCGCCAGCTGCGCCCGCACGTCTGTATAGGTCCGCGTCGCCTGCAGATCCGCCAGGAACGACTCACGCCCCACCTGGTAACGCAGATGCGTCTGGTCCGCCGACTCCTTGGCCGAGCGCTCCGCCTCGGCCAGTGCGTCGCGTCGATCCAGCAACGCGCTGTACTGCGCCAGGCGGGTCTGGGTTTCGCGAATGGCGTTGAGCACCACCCCGTCGAAATGCGCCAGCGCCGCCTGGGTCGAGGCCTCGGCCATGTGGATGCGCGCGCGGGTACCGTTGGTGGGGATGTTCCAGCTGATCTGCGGGCCGAAGCCCCAACGGTTGGTGGCCGGCTCGCCGAGGTTCTCGAGAATGCCGATGGTGCCCACCTGGGCGCCGATGCTGATGTCCGGGTACAGCGCGCCGGTGGCCACGCCGATGCTGGCGGTGGCCGCCGCCAGCTGGCGCTCGGCCTGACGCACGTCCGGGCGGCGCTTGAGCAGGGCCGCGCCGTCACCGACCGGCACCAGCTGCGACAGATGGGGCAGTTCGGCGCAATCGGCGGTGCCGGCGGGCAATTGCTCGACCGGCTTGGCCAGTAACGCAGCAAGGGTGTAGAGGCCCGCCTCACGTTCGGCCTTGAAGCGCGGCAGTTCGGCGCGCAGGGACTTGAACTGGGTCTGCGAACGGGTGACCTGGGTCTCGTCGCCACGCCCGGCGTCGCGCAGGCGCTGGGTCAGCTGCACGCTCTGCTGCTGCAGGTCCAGCGATTCGCGGGCGATGTGGTATTCCTCGTTGGCCGAGCACACCTGGGTATAGGCCTTGACCACATCGGCCACCAGGGTGATGCGCGCGGTGTCGGCGGCGGCCTGCACCGCGTCGGCGTTGGCCTTGGCGGCCTCGGTGCCGCGTTTGAAGGTACCCCACAGGTCGAACTGGTAGCTGGCGCTGATGATCGCTTCGCCGATATTGGCCACCGGCACTTTCTCCGGCTGCAGGAAGGCCTCGCCGGACTCCTGCAGACGCTGGGCGCCCAGCTTGACGCCACCGTTGAAACCACCCTGGGACTCGGCCACCTCCACCTGGGCACGGGCCTTGGCGATATTGGCGGCGGCCACGCGCAGTTCGGTGTTGGCGCTCAGGGCCTGGCGCACCAGCTCGTTGAGCCGTTGATCCTGGTACAGCTGCCACCAGTCCTCGGGCACCGGCGCCGAGACCACGCTGTCGGCGTCCTGGCGCAGCGGCCCATTGAGGTCGCCGCGCTGCACGGCGGCGTCCTTGGGCAGCTCGTAGTCAGGGCCGACCATCATGCAGGCGCCCAGGGACAGGCACAGCCCCGCCAGGATCAGCTGTTTCATGGATGCTGGCCCTCGATGATCGACACCGTGGCGGTGCGCCCGGCGATCATGCGGAAGTCCTGCGGCACTTCGTCGAAGGCAATGCGCACCGGAATCCGCTGGGCCAGGCGCACCCAGCTGAACGCAGGATTGACGTTGGGCAGCAGGTTGGCGCCGCTGCTGCGGTCGCGGTCCTCGATGCCGGCGGCCAGGCTCTGCACGCGGCCACGCAGGCGGGTGTTGTCGCCCATCACGCGGATCTCCACGGCGTCGCCGATATGAATACCGCCCAGCTTGGTCTCTTCGAAGTAGCCGTCAACGTGGTACGAGGCGCTGTCGACCACCGACAGCACCGGGCGCCCGGCGCTGACGAACTCGTGGGCGCGCGGGGCGCGGTCGTTGAGGTAGCCGTCCACCGGGCTGCGCACCACCGAGCGGTCGAGGTTGAGCTGGGCCACATCCACCTGCACCTGGGCCTCGTTCACCGCCGAGCGGGCGCGGGCTTCGCGGGACTGGCTCTCTTCAAGCTGCTCGGCCGCCACCAGGTTGCCCAGCTTGCGGTTGCGCTGCGCCTCGCGGGAGGCCTGGGCCAGGGTCTCCTGACGCTCGGCCAGGGTCGCCTTGGCCTGGCGCAGGGCCAGGGTGAAGCGGTCCTGGTCGATGGTGAACAGCACGTCGCCGCGCTTGATGGTCTGGTTGTCACGCACCTCGACCTTCTGGATCAGCCCGGACACATCCGGGGCGATCTGGATCACGTCGGCGCGGATATGACCGTCGCGGGTCCAGGGGGCGAACATGTAGTACACCACCATCTGCCACACGAGCACGGCGGCGAAGGTCACTACCAGCAAGGTCAGGACCACGCGGCCCAGGGTCAGCAAAGGTTTTTTCATGGCAGCATCAGGCTTCGGCAAAAGTGGTCCACCGCGCCAAGCAGCACGGCATACAGGGCAACGTTGAACAGCGCCCGGTGCCAGACCAGGCGGTAGAAATGCAGGCGCACCAGCACCGCGTGCACCCCGAGGAACAGCAGGTAGGTGCCAAACATCATCACCAGCAGCGTGGGCAGGAATACCCCGCTGATATCCAGTTCACCGATCACAGGGGCGCTCCGTCGAGCCCGGGGGGCAGTTGCGTTTGCTCGGCAGGCTCGAGCATCACTTCCACGCCCGGCAGCAGCGCCAGGCGCAGGCCGCTCAGGGCGTGCAGCAGGTGGGTGCGGGCGTCGCCGCGTTCGTACAGCTCGTCCAGGTTCAGCGCCAGGCGCGCACGCTCCATGTTGCGCAGCAGCGCCGCCGGGGCATGCAGGCGCTCGCCGGCGCGCAGGCAGGCAGCGTAGTGATTGCCGACCTCCTCGATCACCGTGCGCAGGCGCTCGCGGGCCTCGGCGCCGGCACGCGGCAGGTAGGCCAGCAGGTCGAGCAGGTTCAGGCCCACGCGCAGGTCGCGCAGGGCCACGCCGCTGTCCTGGCCGGTCTGCGACAGGCGTGGCAGGTGCTGCATCAGCCGGTCGAGCATCTGCACGCCGACCTGGCGGTGCTCGGCCAGGGTGGCCGGCGCGGTCATCTCGACGATGTCGCGCCAGGTGAAGCGGGTCATGCGCTTGGCCGCCAGCTCCACGCCGAACGGGCGCACCACCAGGGTCCAGATGAAGGCGAACAGCAGGCCCACGGGGCCGGCCAGGTTGGCGTTGATGAAGGTGAAGAAGTCGGCGTCGTAGGCGCCCTGGATGCTGATGAAGGTCGAGGTGTTGACGATCGTCAGCAGGGTGCCAAGGTAGAAGCGCGGCTGCACGGTCAGGGTGCCGACGCAGATGAACGGCACGGCGAAGGCCAGCACCAGCATCGGGAAGTCGTGCAGGTTGGGCAGCACCAGGAACAGGTACAGGCTGGAGAAGATCACCGACATCAGGGTCCAGAAGAAGAACCGGTAGATCTGCGGCGCCGGGTCGTCCATGGCGGCGAAGAAGCTGCACGACACCGCGGCGAGGATCACCGCGCTGGCGCCATCGTTCCAGCCCAGGCCGATCCACAGGCCGCAGGCGACGATAATGGCGGTGACGGTGGAGAACACCGAATAGAGCATCAGGCCACGGTCAAAGAACGGCGTCAGCCGGCCCAGGCGCCAGTGACGGTAGACCGCGCGCCACGGCGTGGCGTCGTCCTTGCGCAGTGCGTGCTGCAGGGTGCAGCAGTCCTGCCAGAGGTCGGCCCATTCGGTCAGGCGATAGAGGGCATTGGACAACAACAGCTCGGCACGCTGGTCGATGGCAGCGGCGCCGGGCTGCAGACGGTCGATCTGCTCGTGCAGGGCGGTCCAGCGCGCCACCGAGGCGCTGTCGGCAGTGCCCTTGAGCCACTCACGGGCAGCGTCGAGTACCGGCTTCAACTGAGCGAACTGGGCCGGGGCGCGGCCCTCGAGGGCGATCAGGGCGTCGTCCAGGGCATCGATCACCGGCAACAGGTGGATCATCCGGCCACGCAGCTCACGGGCATTTTTCAGGGTGTGCGGGCCGGCGCCTTCGTGGCCGAGCTGGCCGATCATCAATTCCAGCGAATTGAAGGTGGCGACCATCGCGCCACGCATGCCGCCGACCTTGTCGGCGCTGGCCTCGCGGGCCAAATAGGTATCGCTGTAGCGGATCGCCTCGGCGAACCAGTTGCCGGTCGCGCCCAGCACCACCGGTGCCAGCCGGCGCGGCCAGAAAATCGCGCCGACCACCGCCGCGCAGACGATGCCCAGGCAGATCTCCTGGGCCCGGGAGGAAGCCACGTCGAACACTGCCAGCGGGTTGTCGACCACCGCCAGGGCGATCATCGGCAGGGTGTAGCCAGCCAGCATCAGCACGTAGTTGTTGGCCGTGCGCAGGTTCAGCGAAAGGAACAGCAGGGTGCCGGTCCACAGGGCGATGGCAATGCTCAGCAGCAGCGGCGACTGCACCAGCGGCGGCACCAGGAGAATCGCCCCGCCGGCGCCCAGCAACGTACCCAGCGCCCGGTACAACGCCTTGGAGGTGGTCGGGCCGAGGAACGGGCTGGAGACGATGTACACCGTGGCCATGGCCCAGTACGGGCGCGGTAGCTGCATCAGCAAGGCGATGTACAGGGCGATCATCGACGCGGCGAAGGTGCGCACGCCGTAGAACCAGTCACGGGCCGGTGGCACCGAGCTGAAGAAGCCGCTCATGGCATCACGCCCGCGGCTTCGAACGCCTGGATCACCCGCAAGGTGGCGTCCAGGTCGGCCTGGTCGATATCGCCGAGCACCTCACGGCGCAAGCGCACCAGCTCGCCTTCGATGGACTCGGCCAGGGCGCGCCCCTCGACGGTGAGGCTCAGGGCCTTGGCGCGGCGGTCCAGAGGATCCTCGCTGCGGCAGACCAGGCCGGCCTTGCACAGCTGGTCGAGCAGGCGCACCAGCGACGGGCTTTCCAGCCCGGCCGCCTGCGCCACTGCCACCTGGTGCACACCGTCGCCCAGGCGCACGATCATCAGCAGCGGCACGGCGCAGGCTTCGGAAATGCCGTAGCCGGTCAGGGCGCCCTGGCACAGGCGACGCCAGTGACGGGCGGCCACGACCATGCCGCTGCTGATTTTCAGGTGCAGTGCGTCAAGGGACATGTGGGAACCGAGGATATTCATAGTTTGCTAACTATCAATATACGCCCTGCCCTACCCCTGTCGTCAACCGGGGGTGACGGAGGGAGACGATGAAAGGTTGTTCATCTACCCGGATATCACGATCTCTGTAGGAGCGGCCTTGTGCCGCGAAAGGGGTGCGAAGCGCCCCCATGTTTCGTGCATCAAGCTGATATCGCCGGGGCTGCTACGCGGCCCTTTCGCGGCACAAGGCCGCTCCTACAGGGGCCGCGCTGAACCTTCCCTCACGGCTGGATCTGGTCTTCCAGCTTCATGGTCAGCGCCAGGGTGCTGCCCATCTGGATCGCCTGGTCGCGCCAGCCCTGGTAGCGCGCCGCGTCGCAGCTGCTGAAATGCACGGCCAGCTCCTCGGCCGCCTGCATCACGCCGGTCGCCGCCGCCAGCTCCAGCCAATACAGCCCGGCCTTGGGGTCCGCCTCGACATACAGCCCATGCAACAACCGGTAACCCACCTCGAAGCGGCAGCGCGTCTCGCCGCGCTGGGCACCGCGCAGGAACCACTGGTAGGCCTCGAGCAGGTTGACCTGCCACACCTGGTCGCCCTCGCACACCTCTTCCTCGTACAAGTCGCCCAGCGCCGCGGCGGCATGCACCATGCCCCGCTCGAAGGCATGGCGGTAGTATTCGGCCGCGTTGGTGTACGAGACCTCCACGCCCTTGCCGAAGTAATGCTGCTGGCCCAGGTTGAACCAGGCCGCGGCATTGCCCTGCAGGGCGGCCATGCGCAGCAGGTGCCCGGCCAGCACGGTGTCGCCACGCCAGTACTTGCCGTTGAGCCAGATCCAGCCCAGGTCGTTGAGCGCCCCGACATTGCCCAGCAATGCCTGGCGGCACAGGTCATGGTAGACCGCCTGCAGGTCGACCGCCTCGTCCAGCCGATCAGTCAGGCCGAAGCGCTCGCCGCTCAGGGCCTGCTGGCTGGGCATGCCGATCCCGGCGAACAGCCTGTGGCGCTGCCCGGGGCGTGCCGGGACCGGGACGATCCGCTCGGGGAGAAGCCGGGCGAGCAGCGAATGGATATTGCTGGCGGCAGACATGTTCATCCTCATTGAACGACCCACAGCTCCAACCTCCACTGTGGTGAGGCGTGATTCTGCGCGATGCCACGACAAAACCTGTCGCGAACGAATTGATCCCAGGCAACCAAATGCATCTTCCTTGATCTGAGCACGCTGTGGCCAATTGCCATGCCCTACCCGTGCCGCCATCCTATGCCGGCAAGCCTAGACAAGGACGTTTCCTTTTGCCGTTCGCCACCACCCGCGCCACCCTCAGCCGCCAATGGGCCCTGCTCCGTCAGTTGCCCAGCCGCTCCCCCGGGATCACCAGTGCCGAACTGGTGTGGCGCCTGCGTGACGTGGGCTTCACCGTCAGCAAACGCACGGTCGAGCGTGATCTCAACGAGCTGTCGCTGATCTTTCCGTTGGAGCGCAACGACAAGAGCATCCCGTTTGGCTGGCACTGGTCGGCCAATGCCGGTGGCGAGCTGCGTGGGAATTTCGACCTGCAGGGTTATCTGCGCGGCGATACGCTGCAGCCCGGGCAAGGGGAAGGCGTCGAATTGCAGGCATGGATCAGCGACCTGCTGGCCCGCCGGCTGCGCGAAGCGCCGTTGACCGCCGACATGCAACTGACCGCCCTGGAACAGGGGCACCGGCTGCGGGCGACGGTGGCGGATGGCTGGCCCCTGCGGTTGTGGTTGCTGAGCCAGGGGCAAGGGCTGGTGGTGGAAGCGCCGCAGGCGTTGCGCGAGGAGATTGCGCGGACATTGGCCAGTGCGGCGGCGCAATATCGGGATTGAGTTTTGCGTGATGTTCTTCGCGGGTAAACCCGCTCCCACAGGGTCCATGCATAACCTGTGGGAGCGGGTTTACCCGCGAAGAAGGCAACACCGGCAGCACGAATCTAGCGCTGCATGCCCCAGCGCCGCACGGTCAGCCGCTCCAGGGTGTTGAACACCAGCCCCTCCACCAGCAGGCCGATCAGGATCACTACCGCCAGCCCGGCAAACACCTTGTCGGTGTACAGCTCGTTGCGGTTCTGGAAGATGTACCAGCCCAGTCCGCCCTTGCCGCTGCTGGCGCCGAACACCAGCTCGGCGGCGATCAGCGTGCGCCAGGCGAAAGCCCAGCCGATCTTCAGCCCTGACAGGATCGATGGCAGCGCCGCCGGCACCAGGATGTGCAGCACCAGGCGCAGGCCGCGCAGCCCGTAGTTGCGTCCGGCCATGCGCAGGGTCTCGGACACGCCGAGAAAGCCCGCGTAGGTGTTCAGCGCCAGCGCCCACAGCACCGAGTGCACCAGCACGAAGATCAGGCTGTTGTCACCCAGGCCGAACCAGAGCAAAGCCAGCGGCAACAGGGCGATGGCCGGCAGCGGATTGAACATCGAGGTCAGCGTGCCCAGCAGGTCGCGCCCCACTTGCGTCGAGACGGCCAGGCTGGTCAGGCCGAAGGCCAGGACGATGCCCAGCACATAGCCTTTGAGCAGCACCACCAGCGATACGCCGACCTTGGCCGGCAGCTCGCCGCTGAGCAACCCGTCCCACAACGCGCTGGCGGTCTGCAGGAAGCTCGGCAGCAGCAGGTCGTTGCCGGTATAGCGGGCCACGGCCTCCCAGACCACCGCAAGCAGTACCAGGATCACGGCCTTGCGCAGCCAGCCCTGCTGCCACAAGCGTTGCACCGCCGGCAGCTCGCGCTCCAGCGGCACACCCGGCAGGGGTTGCAGCTGCACTTCGTATTCCTGGCGTACAGGTGTCGTTGTCATGCCCTGGCTCCTGTCAGTAGGCGATACGGATATCGTTGAAGCCCAGATCGTCCGCTGGCGTCGAGGCATCGGCCTCGTCGAACAGCAGCCGGTGGATGCGCCGGGCACTGGCCTGGAAGTCGCTGGCACCGAGGCTGCCGAGATCGTACTGGTGGCTGTGCACCTCGGCCCGCACCCGCCCGGGGTGCGGCGACAGCAGCAGGATACGATTGCCCACCACCAGTGCCTCTTCTATGGAGTGGGTGACGAACAGCAGGGTGAAGCGCACCTCCTCCCACAGCAGCAGCAGTTCTTCCTGCATCTTGCGCCGGGTCAGGGCGTCGAGGGCGGCGAACGGTTCGTCCATCAGCAGGATCTTTGGCTGCGTGGCCAATGCCCGGGCGATGGCCACGCGGGCTTTCATGCCACCGGAAAGGGTATGCGGATAGGCATCGGCGAAGGCGGCCAGGCCGACCTTCTCCAGGTAGTGCAGCGCCCGCTCCTCGGCCTCGGCGCGCTTGAGTTGGCCGGACACCAGCAGCGGGAACATCACGTTCTGCTTCACCGTCTTCCACGGCGTCAACTGGTCGAATTCCTGGAACACCACGATACGGTCCGGCCCCGGGCCACGCACCGGCTGGCCCTGGAGCAGGATCTGCCCTTCCCGGGGTTCGATGAAGCCGGCCACGGCCTTGAGCAAGGTGGACTTGCCGCAGCCGGACGGGCCGAGCAGGACGAAACGGTCGGCGCGGTCGACCTCGAAGCTGACCTGGTGGGTGGCCCGCACCACGCGCTCGGCGGTGCGGTATTCAAGGCTCAGGTTGTCCACCGCCAGCAGCGGTGGGGTGGCGACACGGCTCAGGTTGCTGGCCGTGTGGCCTGGCAATGGGGCGGTCATCGGCGCTCAGCTCCCTTGCAACGGGCGTTCATCCTGGAAGAAATAGTCCTTCCACGATTCGGGCTTGTTCTTTATCGCGCCGACCCGGTAGAGAAACTCGGCCAGTTTGTAGGTGTTCTTCGGCGTGACGGTGAATTCGTACTGCGGGTTGTCGATCAGCTTGATCAGCGCCTCGCGGTCGATCTTGGCCTTGGTCACTCGGATGTAGGTGTCGGCGGCGGCGGCCTTGTCCTTCTGGGCGAAGTCGGCGGCTTCAGCCAGGGCATCGACGAAGGCCTTGTAGGTCTTGGGATTGTCCTTGCGGAACTTCTCGGTGGCGAACAGCAGGGTCGGTGAGTTGGGGCCGAGCAGGTCGTAGCTGTTGAGCACCACGTGCACGTTCTTGTTGGCCAGCACCTGGTCCTGGAACGGCGGGTTGGAGAAGTGCCCGTTGAGCTCGGTGCCGCCGGCCAGCAAGGCCGCAGTGGCGTCCGGGTGCGGCACGGCCAGGGTGTACTTGTCGAGGCGGTTGTACTCCTTGTCGCCCCACTGGCGGGCGGCGGCATACTGCAGGAAGCGCGACTGTACCGACACGCCCACCGCCGGGACGGCGATACGGTCCTTGTCGGAGATATCGGCGATGGTCTTCACATTCGGGTTGCTGCTGACCAGGTAGTACGGGAAGTTGCCCAGCGAGGCGACGGCCTTGACGTTCTGCCGGCCGCGGGTTCTATCCCACACGGTGAGCAGTGGCCCGACGCCGGCGCCGGCGATGTCCACCGAGCCGGACAGCAACGCGTCGTTGATCGCCGCGCCGCCGGACAGCTGGGCCCAGTCGACCTTGATGTCGAGGCCCTGCTCCTTGCCGTGCTTCTCGATCAGTTGCTGGTCACGGACCACGTTGAGCAGCAGGTAGACGATACCGAACTGCTCGGCGATGCGGATCTGCCCTTCGGCGTGGGCCACGGTCGGCGCCGCCAGGCTGCCTAGAACCAAGCTGGCGCCCAGGCCGATACTTGCCGCCAGGCGGCTGATGGAGTTGCGCATGGTGTGTTTCCTCAGTCGTCAGAACGGGGCATCGCCCTGGATGGTGGTGCGGTAAAGCTTGCGCCGCAGGTGCGCGGGGCAACCGCTGGCCAGGTGGATCAGCGAGCGGTTGTCCCAGAACACCAGGTCGTGGGGCAGCCATTGATGGCGGTAGATGTTCTGCTCCAGCACGCTCAGGGCGTACAGCTGTTGCAGCACGTCGCGGCTCTCGTCATCCGGCAGGCCGACGATACGGGTGGTGAAGCCTTCGCTGACGAACAGCGCCTTGCGGCCGTTTTCCGGGTGGGTGCGCACCACCGGGTGGATGACCTCCTGGACCTGGGCCAGTTGCTCGGCGGTCAGCGTCGGGCGCCAGTTGCCTTCGAACCTGGTCTCGGCGTAACGGGCGGTGTAGGAGTGGGCGGCGCTGCGGCCCTCGACGACCCGACGCAGGGCCTCGGGCACGGCGTCCCAGGCCTTGTGCATGTCGGCGAACAAGGTGTCGCCGCCCTCGCTGGGCAGCTCCTGGGCGTGCAGCATCGAGCCCAGGCTCGGCAGCTCCTTGTACGACAGGTCCGAGTGCCAGAACTTGCCGGCATCGCCCAGGCCGACGTTGCGGCCGTCCTCGACGATGTTGGACACGATCAGGATCTCGGGATGGCCGGCGAGCAGGAACTGCTTGAGCACATGGATCTGCAGCTCGCCGAAACGGCGGCTGAAGGCGATCTGCTGTTCAGGGGTGATGCGCTGGTCGCGGAACACCAGGACGTGGTGGTCCAGGTGGGCGCGGTGGATACGGGTGAAATCCTCGGCGTTGACCGCACGGGCCAGGTCGAGGCCGATGATCTCGGCACCGACGGCGCCGGGGAACGGGCGGATGTCGAAGGTTTGCGGCAGGGCGCTGTCGATGGTCGACAAGGCGTTCGAGGCGGCTGGCATTGTTCACTCCCACGCAGTGCGCGACTTCAGGGCGCGCAACGATCGGAAACGCACGGGGATTGCCCGTGTGGGTTCGAGTCGTGCGGCGCGCCGATTGGTCGGCGGGTACGCAGTGGGAGTGACTATAAAGTCATAAAAACAGTATTTTAAATACCGTTACGGCATATCCATATGAAGGGGTTGCACTTCAGGCCATACGCCGACCTGTAGGAGCGGCCTTGTGCCGCGAAAGGGCTGCGAAGCGGCCCCAGGATTTCAGCATTGAGCAAAGATCGCCGGGGCCGCTTCGCAGCCCTTTCGCGGCACAAGGCCGCTCCTACAGGGGGCCCGTAATGACTGTCAGCGCTCGCGCAGCGCCTCGCTGCGGGCCTTGATGATCGGCTTGAGCAGATAGCTCATGATGGTCTTCTTGCCGGTCATGATATCCACCGTGGCCACCATCCCCGGGATGATCAACAGCGGCTTCTCGTCCGTGCCCAGATGGCTCTTGTCGGTACGCAGCTTGATCAGGTAGTAGGTGGTCTTCTTGTCTTCGTCGGTGATGGTGTCGGCGCCGATCTGCTCGAGCTTGGCCTTCATGCCGCCGTAGATGGTGTAGTCATAGGCGGTGAACTTGACCGTGGCTTCCTGGCCCGGGTGCAGGAAGGCGATGTCCTTGGGCAGGATCTTCGCCTCGACCACCAGCGTGTCGTCCAGCGGCACGATCTCGATGATGTCGCTGCCCGGCTGGATCACCCCGCCAATGGTGTTGACCAGCAGCTGCTTGACGATGCCGCGCACCGGCGAGATGACCATGGTGCGGTGCACGCGGTCATCCAGCGCCTTGCTGGTGGCGGTGGCCTTGTTCAGCTCGGTGCGGGCCTCGTTGAGCTGGGTCAGCGCCTCGCTGCGGAACTTGCCGCGGGTCTCCTCGATCTTGCTCTCGACTTCCTTGATCGCCGCCTCGGCACGGGGGATGGCCAGGGCGGTGGAGTCCATCTGGCCACGGTTCTCGACCTCGGCGCGGCGCAGGCGCAGCACCTCGACCTGGGAGATCGCGCCCTGGGCCACCAGCGGCTCGGACATCGCGATTTCCTGGCGCAGCAACTGCAGGCTGTTGGCGTACTGGGCGCGCTTGGAGTTGAACTCGCGCAGTTCCTGCTGCTTCTGCACCAGCTGCTGCTGCAGGCCGCCAAGCTCGTCCTGCAGCTGCTGGCGACGGCTCAGGTACAGCGACTGTTCGTTGGCGGCCTGGCTCGGCGCGGCCTTGCGCAGCTCTTCGTCGATCTGCAGCGGCTTGTCCTCGACCTCGGCCGTCAGGCGCTGCACGCGCAGGGCCATGGCCAGGCGCGAGGCCTCGGTCTCGTCGACGTTGGAGGCGAAGCGGGTTTCATCCAGGCGCAGCAGCGGCTGGCCGACCTCGACGATCTCCCCTTCCTTGGCGAAGATCTCGGCGACGATGCCGCCCTCAAGGTTCTGGATCTTCTGCACCTTGGAAGACGGGATGGCCTTGCCCTCGCCGCGCGTCACCTCGTCGATGGGCGCGACGCTGGCCCAGATGATGAGGAACAGGAAGAACGCGATCACGCCCCAGATGGTCAGGCGCACCACCCGTGGCGCGTCCTCGATCAGCGCCTTGTTGACCTCGGGCAACGGCTGCCCGGCCAACGACTCGGAGCCCTTGAAGTAGCGGCGCAGGTTGTCCTTGAAACGCCCGATATCCAGCTTATGCAACACTGATCTGCCCCTTCTTCAGCGCATCCATGACGGCGGCTTTCGGGCCATCCGCGACGATCTGTCCACGATCGATGACGATCAATCGGTCCACCAGCGACAGCAACGACGCCCGGTGGGTGACCAGCAGCACGGTCTTGTTCTCGATCACCGCGGCCAGGCGCTGCTTGAGACGCTCCTCGCCGGTGTTGTCCATGGCGCTGGTGGGCTCGTCGAGCAGCAGGATCTGCGGGTTGAGCAGCAGCGCCCGGCCCAGGGCGACGTTCTGCCGCTGGCCGCCGGAGAGGTTCTGGCCACGCTCGCCGACCTGCAGCTCGTAGCCGTCCGGATGCAGGCGGGCGAATTCGTGCACGCCGGCAAGCTCCGCGGCCTGGAGGATCAGCTCGTCCTCGATGTAGCGGGCACCGCTGACCAGGTTGTCGCGCAGGGTACCGGCCAGCAGCTGGATGTCCTGGGGCACGTAGCCGATGTTGTGGCGCAGTTCGCTGACGTCGATCTGGCGAATGTCCACGCCATCGACCAGCAGCGAGCCGTTGTCCGGCTCGTACAGGCCGACGATCAGCTTGGCCAGGGAGCTCTTGCCCGAGCCGCTGCGGCCGATGATGCCGACCTTCTCGCCCGGGCGAATGTTCAGGTTGATGCCCTTGAGCGCCTGGTTCTGCTGGTTCGGGTAGGTGAACTCGACGCCGCGGAATTCGATGGCGCCCTGCAGCACCTGGCGGCTCAGCGGGCGCTCCTCGAAGTTGCGCTCCTGGGGCAGCTCCATCATCTGGTCGGTGGCGACCATGGTCACCTTGGCTTGCTGGTAGCGGGCCAGCAGGCCGTTCAGCGAGCCCAGCGGGCCAAGGGCGCGACCGCTGAGCATGTAGCAGGCCACCAGGCCGCCCATGCTGAGGTTGCCATCGATGATCAGGTACACGCCCACGCAGATCATCGCCACGCCGGCCAGTTGCTGGATCAGCGCGGTGATGTTCATGGCCAGGCCCGACAGCACCTTCACCCGCAGTTCCAGACGGCTGAGGGTGCCGAGGGTCTGCTCCCACATGTACTGGCGCTCGCTCTCGGCGTTGTTGACCTTGACCGCATCCAGCCCGGCGAGGGTCTCGATCAGGCTCGACTGGCGCTCGGAGGCCAGGGCCATGGTGCGCTCCATGGTCGCCATAAGCGGCTTCTGCAGGGCGTAGCCGATACCCAGCGCCAACGGGAAGGCCAGGATCGGAATCCACACCAGGTGCCCACCAATGATGGCGATGACCATGAGGATCAGCAACGTGAACGGCAGGTCGATCAGGCTGGTCAGGGTCAGCGAGGCGAGGAAGTCGCGCAGGCCCTGGAACTCGTGGATATTCTGGGCGAAGCTGCCGACCCGCGCCGGGCGGTACTTCATCGACATCCCGACGATGCGCTCGAACAGCGTCGCCGAGATGATCAGGTCGGTCTTCTTGCCGGCCAGGTCCAGGCACAGGCTGCGCAAACCCTTGAGGATCAGGTCGAAGACATAGGCGCCGGCGATGCCGACCGCCAGCACCCACAAGGTCGAAGTGGCCTGGTTGGGCACCACGCGGTCGTACACGTTCATCACGAACAGCGGCGCGGCCAGGGCGATCAGGTTGATCACCAGGCTGGCGGCGATGGCGTCGATGTACAGCCACTTGCTGCGCAGCAGGGTGTCGCGGAACCAGGAGCGCGCGCGCGGGATCAGGTTGCCGTGGTTGACGTCGAACTTGTGCTGCGGCTGGGCGAAGAACACCTTGCCGCTGTAGTCGCCCTGCAACGCTTCACGGGTGACATGCACCTCGCCGCCGTCGCTCTCGCTGAGCAGCAGGCGCGCGGTGTCTTCGTTCTCCCAGCCGAGCAGCACGGCGCAGCGGCCTTCCTTGAGCAGCAGCATCGCCGGCATGGCGATGCTGGGGATCTGCTCGAGCTTGCGCTGCAGCAGGCGCCCCTGCAGCCCGGCCCGGGCGGCTGCGCGGGGCAGCAGTTCGGCGGTCAGGCGCTGCGAGGGCAAGGGTAGCCCGGTGGTCAGCATGGCCCGGCTGGCGGGCTTCTGGTGCAGGACACACAGGGTCAGCAGACTGTCCAGCAGCGGGTCGTCATGCTGACTGCGTGGATCGTGGCTGAGTTGGACTCGACTGACTTCGGATTCCACGCGGCGCTCTCTTCATCCTTGCGGGGGTGATTCAAGGTGCGCCTTTCAGTTCATGCCTGGCAGGTTCACCTTGGGTTTAAGGTCGTTCTGCACAACGGAGGCCATCGGTGCTACGACACCCTGGCTCTTGAGCAGTTGACCAATGGTCGCCTTGATTCGGTACTGAGTAAACATTTGTGTGTTCTTCACCTCTACCAGACGACGCTGGGCGGTGAAGGTTTCATTCTCGCTGTCGAGCAGGTCGAGCAAGGTACGCTCGCCCAGGCCGAACTGCTGCTGGTAGGCGCTGCGCACGCGGTTGCTGTGATCGACATACTGCTGGGCGATCGGCACCTGGGCGTTGGCGTTCTCCAGAGCATTCCATGCCAAGCCTAACTCCTCATTGAGCTGGCGCAAGGCGTTGTTGCGAATGTCCAGGGCCTGGTTGGCCAGGTACGACTTCGATTCCAGGTCGGCCTTGTTGCTGCCACCGGCGTACAAATTGAAGTTCATGCGCAGCATGGCCTGCCATTCGTTGTTGTGGCCGACGGCGCCGTCGAGGTTGTTGTCGGCCGTTCGTCCGAGTTCGGCATCGAAACGTGGATAGAACGTAGACTTTGCCGCTTCGTATTGCTTCTCGGCGGCGGCGATGTCCGACTCAGCCGAACGCAGGATCGGGCTTTCCTCGACCAACTGGTGGCGAGCCTCGTCGAGGGTGGCCGGCAGCAGGTCGACAAATGGCGCGGGCGTGCTTAACTCGTCGGGCATTTGGCCGACGACGCTCAGGTAGTTGGTGTTGGCGTCGGCCAGGTTGGTCTGCTCGGTGATCAGGTTGTTGCGGGCCTGGGCCAGGCGCGCCTCGGCCTGGTCGAGGTCGGCCAGGCGACCGACGCCGCGGCTGGTGCGCAGCTTGATCTGGTCGAGGATGCGCTCGTGGTTGCGCAGGTTGTCTTCGGCCAGGCGCACCATCTCGCGGCGCGACAGCACGTCCAGGTAGACCTGGGCGACGGTCAGCGCGGTGCGCTCGGAGGTCCCCAACAGGGAGTAGGCGCGGGCGTTGACAGTGGCCTGTTGACGGCCAACCTCGCTGGAGGTGGCGAAGCCGTCGAAGACCATCTGCCGCAGGCGGATAGCCGACTCGCCACGGTTCAGGGTCTCCCAGCGGTTGCGGGTGCTCGGGCTGTCGGTGCCCTCACGACCATAGCCGGCGGTCACGTCGACCCGCGGCAAATAGCCGCCCTGGGCAGCGCGCAGCTGATAGTCCGCAGCCGTGCGGGCGTTCACGCCGGCCTGGATTTCCGGATGGACCTCGAGGGCCTTCTGCATGGCTTCGGGCAAGGTTTGTGCTTGAACGAATGTGGCGGCGAGAGCGAAAGGAAGAGCGGTGAACAGTGACGCACGCATTTTTACTGGTTCCCGAGAGAGCTGTTGTCCCAAATCACAGCCGAAGCCGTGCCTGCCCTGGAAAATGGCAAACCCTGATCCTGTATGTAGGAAGCTTCCGAATAGGCAGTGCGATTAATACAAAAGAAAGGGCTTAGCTGGCCAAATATCAATGTGACATTACCTTGGCGATTGTTTAGGATGGCAGCCAGAAGGTCAATAGTTTGGCATAAACTTAATAGCCAGAAATTATAGACGTAAAATTGACGCAAATCAGCGTCAAAAACATTATTTGAAACATTCCATCAGTCGCCGCCCTCGAACGCCGGCCAGGCATGGAAGCCAACTGAACAGGTAGCCCGGAGAGTCCAATGAGCACTGTTGTCGCCATCGTCAAAAGCATTGTTGGCCAAGTCATCGCAGTTTCCCCAGAAGGCATCCGGCGCGTACTGATCGAAGGCGATCGCCTGCTGGCAGGTGAACAGGTAGACACCGGCGCGGGCGGCGCGGTCACCCTGGAGCTGGCCGACGGCCGTGTGCTCGACCTGGGCCGCGACACCCAGTGGAGCGCCGACGCGCCCGACAGCAGCACCGACCTGAGCCAGGCCACCGCCCAGGCAGCGCCCTCGGTCGAAGAGCTGCAACAGGCCATCGCCGCCGGTGTCGACCCGACCACCGAGCTGGAAGCCACCGCAGCCGGCCCAGCCGCGGCAGGCGGCGGCTCGGTCGGCGGCGGACACAGCTTCGTCCTGCTCGAGGAGACCGCCGGGGTGGTCGATCCGAGCATCGGCTTCCCCACTGGCCCGATAGGCTTCGCCAACGGCCTGGCGGTCGAGGAGCTGGGCGGGCTGGACGGCAACGCTGCCAGCACCAACACGACCAACGTCCCGCTCACCACAGGGCTGACCCTGAGCGCCACCCCCACGATCACCGAGGCGGGTGGCGTCATCGTCTATACCGCCACCGTCGGCCAACCACCGCTGACCAACCTGACCGTGACCCTGTCCAACGGCGCCGTCATCGTGATCCCGGCCGGCCAGACCACCGGCACCGTCAACGTCGACATCCCGGCCAACGACACGCCCTACATCGATGGCGGCCAGATCTCCGCGACCATTACCGGCACGACTGGCGGTAACGGCCTGATCGTCACGCCAAGCACCACCCCGGCGGTGACCCAGGTCACCGACACCATCGACACCACCACCGCCACGCTCACCGCGACCCCGAGCGTGACCGAAGGTGGCGTGATCACCTACACCGTGACCTTGAACAACCCGGCCCAGACCCCGGTCACCGTCACTCTGTCCAATGGCCAGACCGTCACCATCGAGGCCGGCAAGTCGTCCGGCAGCGTCGACTTCCAGACCCCGGCCAACGACGTCTATAACAACGGCAGCACCGTCAGCACCACGATCACGGAGGCAACGGGCGGCAACTTCGAGAATCTGGTACCGAACCCGACGCCAGCGCAGACCGTCATCAATGACTCGGTCGATACCACCACAGCGACCTTGACCGCGACCCCGAGCGTCACCGAAGGCGGCGTGATCACCTACACCGTGACCCTGACCAACCCGGCCCAGACCCCGGTCACCGTTACCCTGTCCAATGGCCAGACCGTCACCATCGAGGCCGGCAAGTCGTCCGGCAGCGTCGACTTCCAGACCCCGGCCAATGACGTCTACAACAACGGCAGCACCGTCAGCACCACGATCACGGGGGCAACGGGCGGCAACTTCGAGAAACTGGAGCCGAACCCGACACCAGCGGAAACGGTGATCAACGACTCGGTCGACACCACCACCGCCACCCTGACCGCGACCCCGAGTGTCACCGAAGGCGGTGTGATCACCTACACCGTGACCCTGACCAACCCGGCCCAGACCCCGGTCACCGTCACCCTGTCCAATGGCCAGACCGTCACCATCGAGGCCGGCAAGTCGTCCGGCAGTGTCGACTTCCAGACCCCGGCCAATGACGTCTATAACAATGGCAGCACCGTCAGCACCACGATCACGGGGGCAACGGGCGGCAACTTCGAGAAACTGGAGCCGAATCCGGCACCCGCTGAAACGAAGATCAACGACTCGATCGACACCACCACCGCCACCCTGACCGCGACCCCAAGCGTCACCGAAGGCGGCGTGATCACCTATACCGTGACCCTGACCAACCCGGCCCAGACTCCGGTCACCGTTACCCTGTCCAACGGCCAGACCATCACCGTCAAGGCTGGCGAAAGCACCGGCAGCGTCGACTTCCAGACCCCGGCCAACGACGTATTCGTCAACGGCAGCACGGTCAGCACCAGCATCACCGGTGCCACCGGCGGCAACTTCGAGAAGCTGGAGCCCGACACCACGCCGACCCAGACCGTGATCAGCGACAGCATCGACACGGTGACCGTCAGCATCGCCAGCAATGGCAACGTGACCGAGGCCGAGCAACCGACCTTCACCGTGTCGGTCAGCCAGAAGCTCGACCATGACCTGACCGTGACCCTGTCCAATGGCGCCACCGTGGTCATCAGCGCTGGCCAGACCGAGGCTACCTACAGCCTGCCGGCCCAGGGTGACGACGTGTTCAAGGACGCCAGCTCGGTGACCCTCGGCGTGACCGACGCCAACGTGGCGGGCAAGACCTTCGAGAACCTGCAGCTGGGTGGCGATGCCACCGTGCAGATCACCGACACCGTCAGCGAAGTGGTAGCGACCCTCACCGCCGACAAGACCACTGTGTCCGAAGGCGGTCAGATCACCTATACCGTGACCTTGACCAATGCCCAAGGGCTGCCGGTCAGCGGCCACAATGGCCTGACTTTCACCC
>NZ_JANCLM010000035.1:0-75839 GCF_024259445.1 Pseudomonas sp. DVZ6 | reverse complement strand
CCGCTCCCACGCTGTATCCCCAAAAACTTACGCTTATCTTGGCAGCCCTCGCCTTGCTCAGCCCCCTGGCCCACTCCGCCCAAACCATCTGGCCCGCCCGCGCCACCGCGCAATCGGCCATGATCGCCGACTACCGCACCCTCACCTGCAGCAAGGCGTCGCCACCGCCCTATACCGCCAGCCTGCACCTGCAGAGCAAATACGACCCACGCGACGCCAGCAAATCCACCCTGCGCGCCAGCCCAGACGCTGACAGCGAGCGCGTCGCCCGGCAGATCAAGCAATTCGTCGGCGGCCTGATCCAGGCCGGCAAGCGCTTTCAGAACGCCAGCAAGCCGCAGCAGGCCAACATGGCCCTGGCCTGCCAGGACCAGTGGCTGGAACACTGGGCGCAAGCGGGTGCCCTGCTCGACCCGGACGCCAGCAACACCGGCATGGCAGCGCGCAAGTGGGCCCTGGCGGCCATGGCCGGCGCGGTGCTGCTGACCCAGGCCGCGGCCGACGGCAAGGCGCAACTCAGCCCCGCGCAACGTCACTGGTTCACCCAGCTCGGCGAGCAGGTGATCCGCGAATACGACCCGCGCCGCCAGTCCACCACGGTCTATTTCAACAACCACGACTACTGGGCCGCCTGGGCGGTGGCCGCCGCCGGCATGCTGGTGGGCCGCGACGACTTCATCCGCTGGGCCGACGGCAACCTGCGCCGGGGCCTGGCCCAGGCCGTGAGCAGTGGCGACCAGGCTTACCTGCCGCTGGAAGTGGCACGCAGCAGGCTGGCCGCCAACTACAGCCAGTACGCCCTGGTGCCGCTGGTGCTGCTCGGCGAGTCGGCCCGGGCCAACGGCCTGGCCTGGAGCGAGGACGACCAGCGTACCCTCGACCAGCTGGCCACCTTCGCCGCCCGCAGCGTGCTCGCCCCGGACTCCCTGCCCCAGCTCAAGGGCCAGCGCCAGGCCGACGTCGCGCCCTACAAGCTGGCCTGGCTGATACCGTTCCTGGCCCGCCGGCCCGGGCATGCCCTCGCCCGCCAGCTGTACGACAGTGAAGACGGCGAGGTGGACAACTACAGCCAGATCGGCGGCCCGCTCAAGCCGGCCTACCCCAACCTGCCTTGATCAAGGACGCTCCCATGGCACCGTTCAGCCGCTTTTCCCTCACCTGCCTGGCCGCCCTGCTGCTGGCGACGACCGCCCAGGCCGCGACGGTGATGGACACCCTGCCCCAGGCGCAGTATCAGCAGCAGCTGGAGCAACTGCGCCACCAGGCCCGCCAGGCGGTGACCTTCGAGCAGGCACGCCGCCCGCCACCCGCGGGCCGCGCCAGTGTCAGCCTGCAACCGATGTTCTCGTCCCAGGCCGGCAGCTGGCCGTTCGAGCCGTTCGTCCACAACGGCCTGTTCCGCGCCATAGCCGGCTACCAGGCGCATCACCCGCAGGCCGTGGTGCTGCGCGGTGGCAGCATCACCCTGGCGCAGCTGCACGATGCGCTGCACGACCCACGGGTCCTCAAGCGCTACAAGGACGGCTACCTGCTCAGCTACCCGTTGATGATCGGCGCCGATGCCGGGCTGCTGCTGGAGGGCACGAGCCTCTACCTGTACAGCTACTCCGGCACCGCGCTGATCAACCAGGGCTGGCTGGGGCTGAACCAATCGACGCTGGAGAGCGTCGCTGGCGACAAGCCCGGCAACACCAACCGCGCCTGGCGGCCCTTCGTGGTGGCCTGGGCTGGCAGCCATACCCAGGTGATCGGCTCGACGCTCAAACGCCTGGGCTACAACACCAACCTGTCCCGCGGCCTGAGCACCGCGCTCAGCACCCAGCAGCCGTCCAGCACGCGTCCGGCCACGCTGCTGGTGGAGACCAGTCATTTCAGCGAGCTGTCCAGCGCGGTGGAGCTGCAGCACAGCCAGGCGACCATCATCGACAACCGCTTCGAAGGCTCGCAGCAGTACGCCATCGACGCCCGCGACAGCCAGTTGAGCCTGCGTGGCAACCAGCTGCGCGGCGTCGACAATAACAGCGGCGTGCGCCTGCGTGGCCAGACCCGGGCTTTGGTCGAAAACAACCTGATCCTCGGCGCCGCCAAGGCCGCCATCGAGATCAGCGACCAGCGCGGCGCCGTGCTGCTGGCCGGCAACCGCATCGGCGACAGCCGTGGCCATGGCATCCAGCTGCGCAACCTCGCGCCGACGACCGAAGCCCCGCTGCTGATCGACGACAACCTGCTGGCCAGCAGCCAGGGCAGCGCCGTGGATGCCAGCGAGGTCACGGCCCTGACCCTGGTGGGCAACCGTATCGGCAACACCCCGGAGTACGCCGTCAGCCTGCGCAACGCCACGCCGCAGCCCGGGCCGCTGGTGATCAGCGGCAACCGCCTGGGGCAGGTGGGCAAGGCGGTGGTGCGGGTCGAGGGCGTGCGCGAGGTCGAACTGGGAGGCAATCGCTTCGATGGCAAGGCGCTGCTGCAGAACCTGCTGGCCGGCGACCTGCTGGCGTTGCAGGGGCCGGTGCTGGAGGCGATGCTGGTTCAGGGGCGGATGGTCAGGGTGCGCCAGGACTGAAATACACCGCCCCTTGTAGGAGCGGCCTTGTGCCGCGAAAGGGGCGCGGAGCGGCCCCAGGATTTGAGCGTTAAAGCAAAGATCGCCGGGGCCGCGTTGCGGCCCTTTCGCGGCGCAAGGCCGCTCCTACACAGGATCGCGTCAAGGTGCCGGGCGCTGCATCCGCACAAAGCACTCGTCCATCCCGACCTCGACGAACCCTCGGCGCTGGTACAGGCGCCGCGCCGGATTGCTGCTGAACACCATCAACCGCAGCCAGGGCAACCCGCGCTGCGCGGTCCAGCCGGCCAACTGCTCCAGCACCCAACCTCCCACGCCCCGGCCGCGCTGCTCGGGCAACAGGTGCAGCTCGCGGATGTACAGCGCCTGACGGTCCTGGCTCAGGCTGCAAAAGCCCAGCACCCGGTCGTCCTCGACCACCAGCCACTGTTCGCGCCAGCCCCAGGCTTCGTCGAAGGCTTCCTCGATCCACAACAGATCGAATTCACGGTAATACGGCAGCATGGCGCGGCGCGTGAGGTCACGGGCAAACGTCAGGTGTTCGTCGCTGGCAGGAATCAGTTCAAGGGGCATAGCACACCGGCGAACTGGCCGGGCCACGGCGTTCCAGTTCGTCCTCCAGCCACCGGGCCAGGACCTGGGCGTTGTTGTGCTCGGTGTCCTTGCCGGCGTACAGCAAGGTCAGGTCGCCTTTGCCAGCCAGGTCCAGCAGCGGGTACCAGTGCTCGGGGTGAGCGGCCAGTTCCTGCTGGTAGCGCTGGGTAAAACCGGCAAAGTCGAACTCGCCGGCGTGAAACGCCTTGCGCAATGCGTCGGACGGCGCCACTTCGCGCAGCCACTGCCCGTGCAGGTCTTCCTTGCGCGTGTTGCGCGGCCACAGGCGGTCGACCAGCACACGTTGGCCATCGCTCGCCATGACGGGATCGTACACCCGCTTGCAACAGATCATCGGAAACTCGCTTGGCAATTGCGTGGTGCCTTCTAGACTAGAGGTTCCGTTGACCGAGGTCACGCGGGAGTAACAGATTGTTTCTAGGATAGGAAACCTTCCCCTCTCCGTCGAAGCCCCCGGAGCCATCATGACAACTCCCTTGCTGGTCAGCCAGGACGCGCTGCCCAAGCTCGACTCCCGCCCCCACCTGTCCCACCGTCCCGGACGCGCCACCCTCACCCTGTTCTTCGGCCTGCTGCTGGCCGGCCTGGCCTACACCTTCTGGAGCCTCAAGCAGGATGTCAGCGCCAGCGGCACCGTGGTCACCACCGTCACCCCCTTCCTGCTGCTGGGCCTGGCCCTGCTGATCGCCCTGGGCTTCGAGTTCGTCAACGGCTTCCACGACACCGCCAACGCGGTGGCCACGGTGATCTACACCCATTCGTTGCCGGCGCCGGTGGCGGTGGTCTGGTCGGGGTTGTGCAACTTCCTCGGCGTGCTGCTCTCCAGCGGCGCGGTGGCCTTCGGCATCATCGCCCTGCTGCCGGTGGAGCTGATCCTGCAGGTCGGCTCGTCGACCGGCTTCGCCATGGTCTTCGCCCTGCTGCTGGCGGCGATCATCTGGAACCTCGGCACCTGGTGGCTGGGCCTGCCGGCGTCGTCCTCGCATACCCTGATCGGCTCGATCATCGGCGTGGGCGTGGCCAACGCGCTGATGCACGGGCGCGACGGCACCAGCGGCGTGGACTGGACCCAGGCCAGCAAGGTCGGTTATGCCCTGCTGTTCTCGCCCCTGATCGGCTTCGCCTGCGCCGCCCTGCTGCTGCTCGCCCTGCGCGCGCTGGTCAAGCGCCGCGAGCTGTACCAGGCGCCAGAAGGCCAGACACCGCCGCCCTGGTGGATCCGTGGCGTGCTGATCCTCACCTGCACCGGCGTGTCGTTCGCCCATGGCTCCAACGATGGCCAGAAAGGCATGGGCCTGATCATGCTGATCCTGGTCGGCACCCTGCCGATGGCCTATGCGCTGAACAAGACCATGCCCAACGAGCAGGCCCTGCAGTTCTCGGCGGTCGCCGAGGTCACCCGCCAGGCCCTGGTGCGCGCCGCGCCGGCCCCCGCACCGGCCGATCCGCGCCAGGTGCTGACCGCGTTCATCTCCGAGCCCAAGGCCAGCGCCGAGCTGGTCCCGGCGCTGGCCGCGCTGACCGGCATGATCGGCGAGGAAGTCAAAGGCTATGGTTCGCTCAAGCGCGTGCCGGCCGAGGCCATGGCCAACGTGCGTAACGACATGTACCTGACCAGCGAGGCCATCCGCCTGATCGACAAGCACCGATTGGCCCACTACGACGCCGACACCACGCGCCATGTGCAACTGTTCAAGCGCCAGCTGGACGACGCCACCCGCTATATCCCGCTGTGGGTCAAGGTGGCGGTGGCCATCGCCCTGGGCCTGGGCACCATGGTCGGCTGGCGGCGCATCGTGGTGACGGTGGGCGAGAAAATCGGCAAGACCCACCTGAGCTACGCCCAGGGCGCTTCGGCCGAGGTGGTGGCGATGTGCACCATCGGCGCGGCGGACATGTTCGGCCTGCCGGTGTCGACCACCCACGTGCTGAGCTCGGGCGTGGCCGGGAGCATGGTGGCCAATGGCTCGGGAATTCAACGCAAGACGCTGGTCAACCTGTTGATGGCCTGGGTGTTGACCTTGCCGGCGGCGATGTTGCTGGCGGGGTGCTTGTACTGGTTGCTGAACCAGATTCTCTGAATGTCGCTGAATCTGCAGGCGATCGCGCAGGATTACCAGCGTGGGAGCGGGCTTGCCCCGCGATAGCGATACTGAATTTTCCGACGCTATCGCGGGGCAAGCCCGCTCCCACGGATCCCCTGTCAGGCCGGGATCTTCAAACCGCGCTGGACCGCCGGGCGCTCGAGGAACTTGGCCAGCACCCGCTGCACTTCCCTGAAATTATCGAACCCCACCAACTCGCGCGCGTTGTAGCGCTCCACCAGGTTGCGCACCCAGGGGAAGATGGCGATATCGGCGATGCTGTACGCATCGACCATCCACTCGCGCCCTTGCAGATGGCGGTCGAGCACGCCCAGCAGGCGCTTGGACTCATTGACGTAGCGATCCCGGGGCCGCTTGTCCTCGTACTCCTTGCCGGCGAAGAAGTGGAAGAACCCCACCTGGCCGAACATCGGCCCGATGCCGCCCATCTGGAACATCAGCCACTGCAGGGTCTGGTAGCGCTGGGCAGGATCCTGGCTGAGCAACTGCCCGCTCTTCTCGGCCAGGTACTGCAGAATCGCCCCCGACTCGAACAACGGCAGCGGCTGGCCACCAGGGCCATCGGGGTCGAGGATTGCCGGAATCTTGTTGTTGGCGCTCAGGGAGATGAACTCGGGGCTCAGCTGGTCGTCGTTGTCGAAGCTGACCTTGTGCACCTCGTAGGGCAGGCCGATCTCCTCGAGCATGATCGAGACCTTGACGCCGTTGGGCGTGGCCAGCGAATACAGTTGCAGGCGCTCGGGATGCCGGGCCGGCCATTTGCGGGTGATGGGGAATGCACAAAGATCGGTCATGTTCGCGCCCTGAAGGTTGGGGGATTCAATTTAAAGACTGTCGGGCGTCCTGACCATCACCCAGTCTCGGTGCCGCTCGTCACCGCAGGGAAAGATCGCCTCGCCCACCTTGCGAAAGCCATTGCGCTCGTAGAAACGGATGGCCTTGGCGTTGAGTTCGTTGACGGTCAGGCGAACCGGGCCACAGGTGTGGGACAAGATAGACTCGAGCAGCGACTGCGCGGCGCCTGTGCCGTGGGCGACGGGCAGCACATAGCAGCGGGAAATCTCCACCAGCTGATCGGCCGCGGCGATCCCCAGTTCACCGGGTGCCAGGTCGAGCATGCTGTAGCCCAGCACCTGGCCGTCCTGCTCGACCACCAGCAGGCGCTTGTGCGGGTGGCACAGGTGCGCCTGGAAATGCTCGGGCTGCAGGTTGTGGGTGATGTAATGCTGCTGCGCCGCCGGGGCACTGTCGGGCGGGCTGGCCAGGGCGAAGGTGGCCTGGCCGATATGGCTCAGGACTGCGCAATCGTCCCTGCGGGCCGGGCGGATCTGGTAGGGCATGGCAACATCCTGTCGGGCATCCGGATCACCCTCGACAATGCCAGCCCCTCCCAACCGGCGCAAGGTTCAGGCGTCGCCGTGAGCCTGGCGCTTGAGCTTCTCGGTATCGACCCGTACGAACACTGAATCGGCGGTAACGGTCAGCACATCCCCAGCCCAGACCTCGCAGATTACCCGGCTCTTGCGCCCCACTTCGCCCTCGACCCACGCCTTGAGCAGCAGCTCGACGCCCATCGGCGTGGGCTTGAGGTAGGTCAGGCTGAGCTGGCCGGTAACGCAGTCGATACGCGGCAGGCTGCCGGGCTCGCGGCCTTCGGCCCGATAGTGGTGGGCCATCGCGGTCCAGTTGGAATGGCAATCGACCAGCATGGCCAGCAGGCCGCCGTAGACCAGGCCGGGCCAGCCGATGAAGGTCGGATCAGGGGAATGACGGCACAGTAGGTGGACGCCGTCGTCATCCCAGTGACTCTGCACGTGCAGGCCGCTGGGGTGGGAACAACCGCAGCCATAGCAGGTGCCATCAGGGGCGGCGAGTTGCTGCAGGGAAAGGGCTTGCTCGGTCATACGCGTCCTTGGCTTGTTGGATTTGGGAAGGAGGCTGGCTGCCGATGGTAGCGCCCTGCCCGTTCCACGCCAATGAGCGTGTCCCGGGATAACGTCAAAGACAACCCATCAAGTTCAGGAAGAAAACGAATGACGGCAATCGAATAATTCGTTTGCGGGATATATCCCCGCCACGCTTGGATACGACCTGACTCGAACAACAGGCCGCGTGCAGATGAATCAGGAAAGTATCAGCCAGTCCATCGCCATCGTTCACCCGATCACTCTTTCCCACGGCCGCAACGCCGAAGTCTGGGACACCGCCGGCAAGCGCTACATCGACTTCGTCGGCGGTATCGGCGTGCTCAACCTGGGCCACTGCAACCCGGCGGTGGTCGAGGCCATCCAGCAGCAGGCCGCGCGTCTGACCCATTACGCCTTCAACGCAGCGCCCCACGGCCCCTACCTGGAGCTGATGGAGCGCCTGCGCCAGTTCGTCCCGGTCAGCTACCCGCTGGCGGGCATGCTCACCAACAGCGGCGCGGAAGCGGCGGAGAACGCCCTCAAGGTCGCCCGCGGCGCCACCGGCAAGCGCGCCATCGTCGCCTTCGACGGCGGTTTCCACGGCCGTACCCTGGCCACCCTCAACCTCAACGGCAAGGTCGCCCCGTACAAGCAGCGGGTCGGTGAACTGCCCGGTCCGGTCTACCACCTGCCCTACCCCAGCGCGGACACCGGGGTGAGCTGCGAGCAGGCGCTCAAGGCCATGGAGCGCCTGTTCGGCGTGGAACTGGCGGTGGAGGACGTGGCGGCGTTCATCTTCGAGCCGGTGCAGGGCGAAGGCGGCTTTCTCGCCCTCGACCCCGCCTTCGCCCAGACCCTGCGCCGCTTCTGCGACGAGCACGGGATCCTGATCATCATCGACGAGATCCAGTCCGGTTTCGGCCGCACCGGCCAGCGCTTCGCCTTCCCCCGGCTGGGCATCGAGCCGGACCTGTTGCTGCTGGCCAAGAGCATTGCCGGCGGCATGCCGCTGGGGGCTGTGGTCGGCCGGCAGGCGATCATGGACGCGCTGCCCAAGGGCGGGCTGGGTGGGACCTATTCGGGCAATCCGATCGCCTGCGCGGCGGCGCTGGCGAGCCTGGCGCAGATGACCGACGCCAATATCGCCACCTGGGGCGAGCGCCAGGAACAGGCCATCGTGGCGCGCCATGCGCGCTGGAAAGCGTCGGGAATGTGCGCAGCGCTCGGGCGCCTGACCGGCACCGGGGCCATGCGCGGGCTGGAATTCGTCAACCCGGACGGCAGCCCGGCACCGGCGCAACTGGCCAAACTGCTGGAGGCAGCGCGCAGCAAGGGGTTGTTGCTGATGCCCAGCGGCAAGGCGCGGCACATCATCCGCCTGTTGGCACCGCTGACCATCGAGCCTGAGGTGCTCGAGGAAGGGTTGGATATCCTCGAGCAGTGCCTGATGGAGCTGGACTGAGGGTTACAGGCCCAGTTCTTCAGGAGTGGGCATGTCGCACTCGAAGGCGATCCAGCCGCCTTCGAGCTCGGCGTGGCCGTTGACGATCAGGCCGTAGTAGGTCAGGCCATTCTCCAGGGTGACGCAGATGTGCGTGGCGCCTTTTTCGGGGGCCGCGAGCGTGCCGACGAAATGCACTTTCTTCAGCACCTCGGTCACCGCCTCGAGGCCCACGCGCATGTTGGTGTTCTCCGAGGCCTCGGTATCGCCCCCACGGTCTTCGGCGCTGATGGTCACGGTGGCGGTGTACGGGTACTTGGTGCTCAAGCGGGGTTACCTCGGTTTTGAAGGGTTGAATTGCTGGCGCGTAGAGTACGGCAGGCGTTCCCGGTTGTCTCTATCGCCCTCATCGCGGGGCAAGCCCGCTCCCACGTCAACATCCTGCAGTGGGGCATCGAGCATGGCCTCCCCTGCCCCGATCTGTTAGGGTGCCCGCCGATGCACGCCACACCACGCGAGGATACCGAGTGAGCGCCGAACAACCCCTGATCGCCGACCTGTTCGAGGTCGACAAACGCTTGACCCTCAAGCCCGTCGTGGACTTCAACGCCTACCTGCATAACGCCTTCGGCGATGGCCCCTGCCGCTGCCACCGCTGCGTCGAGGGCAATGGCGACGAGAACGGCTACGAGCACCGTCACAGCTTCGAGCTGGAAGGCCGCACCCTGCACCGGCGCTTCGCCAGCACCGCCGGCAGCGACGTGCTGATGGCGCTGAAGAAGGCCTGGCTGTCCTACACCAAGGCCGAGCTGATCACCGTCGGCGCCCTGGACATGGCCACCCTCAAGTCGTTCACCGATACCGCCCTGCACGAACGCCTGCTGGCCCTGCTGCCGGCCAGCGGCCTGGCCCGCGAAAGCGAAGGCCAGTGGCAGCTGCAGGTGCTCGCCGACTGACGGTCGCCCCGGCAGGATTCTCCCGCTCTGCTACCTTGGGAGAATCCTCACCCACAGGTGATCCGACCATGGCCCGCACGACCCCCATCGAGCTGTACCGCAACATCGGTATCGTTGCCCACGTGGATGCCGGCAAGACCACCACCACCGAGCGGATCCTGTTCTACACCGGGGTCAACCACAAGATGGGCGAGGTGCACGACGGCGCCGCGACCATGGACTGGATGGCCCAGGAGCAGGAGCGCGGCATCACCATCACCTCGGCGGCCACCACGGCTTTCTGGCAAGGCTCGACCAAGCAGTTCGAGCACAAGTACCGCTTCAACATCATCGACACCCCCGGCCACGTCGACTTCACCATCGAGGTCGAGCGCTCGCTGCGCGTGCTCGATGGCGCGGTGGTGGTGTTCAGCGGCGCCGACGGTGTCGAGCCGCAATCCGAGACCGTATGGCGCCAGGCCAACAAGTACCATGTGCCGCGCCTGGCCTACATCAACAAGATGGACCGCCAGGGCGCCGACTTCCTGCGGGTGGTGAAGCAGATCGACCAGCGCCTGGGCCATCATCCGGTGCCGATCCAGCTGGCCATCGGCAGCGAGGAACACTTCATCGGCCAGATCGACCTGGTGAAGATGAAGGCCATCTACTGGAACGACGCCGACCAGGGCACCAGCTACCGCGAAGAAGCGATCCCCGCCGAGCTGCAGGCCCTGGCCGACGAATGGCGTGCCCATATGATCGAGGCTGCGGCCGATGCCAGTGAAGAGCTGACCCTGAAATTCCTCGACGGCGAGGAGTTCACCATCGAGGAAATCAAGGCCGCCCTGCGCAAGCGCACCATCGCCAACGAGATTGTGCCGACCATCCTCGGCTCGTCGTTCAAGAACAAGGGCGTGCCGCTGATGCTCGACGCGGTGATCGACTACCTCCCCGCCCCCAGCGAGATCCCGGCGATCAAGGGCACCGACCCGGACGACGAGGAAAAACACCTGGAGCGCCACGCCGACGACAAGGAACCGTTCTCGGCCCTGGCCTTCAAGATCGCCACCGACCCGTTCGTCGGCACCCTGACCTTCGCCCGGGTGTATTCCGGCGTGCTCAGCTCCGGCAACGCCGTGCTCAATTCGGTCAAGGGCAAGAAGGAACGCATCGGCCGCATGGTGCAGATGCACGCCAACCAGCGCGCCGAGATCAAGGACGTATGCGCCGGCGACATCGCCGCGCTGATCGGCATGAAGGACGTCACCACCGGCGACACCCTGTGCGACATGGACAAGCCGATCATCCTCGAGCGCATGGACTTCCCCGACCCGGTGATCTCGGTGGCGGTGGAGCCCAAGACCAAGGGCGACCAGGAGAAGATGGGTATCGCCCTGGGCAAGCTGGCCCAGGAGGACCCGTCGTTCCGGGTCAAGACCGACGAGGAGACCGGCCAGACTATCATCTCCGGCATGGGTGAGCTGCACCTGGACATCATCGTCGACCGCATGCGCCGCGAGTTCAACGTCGAGGCCAACATCGGCAAGCCGCAGGTGGCCTACCGCGAGAAGATCCGCAACACCTGCGAGATCGAGGGCCGCTTCGTCCGCCAGTCCGGCGGCCGTGGCCAGTACGGGCATTGCTGGATCCGCTTCGCCCCGGGTGACGAAGGCAAGGAAGGCCTGGAATTCATCAACGAGGTCGTCGGCGGCGTAGTGCCGCGCGAATACATCCCGGCAATCCAGAAAGGCATCGAGGAGCAGATGAAGAACGGCGTGCTCGCCGGCTATCCGCTGATCAACCTCAAGGCGGCGGTGTTCGACGGTTCCTACCACGACGTCGACTCCAACGAGATGGCCTACAAGATCGCCGCGTCCATGGCCACCAAGCAGCTGTCGCAGAAAGGCGGCGCGGTGCTGCTGGAGCCGGTGATGAAGGTCGAGGTGGTGACGCCCGAGGAGTACCAGGGCGATATCCTCGGCGACCTGAGCCGCCGCCGGGGGATGATCCAGGACGGCGACGAGACTCCGGCCGGCAAGGTGATCCGTGCCGAGGTGCCGCTGGGCGAGATGTTCGGCTACGCCACCTCGATGCGCTCGATGACCCAGGGTCGGGCCAGTTTCTCGATGGAGTTCACCCGCTATGCCGAAGCACCTGCGAGCATTGCCGATGCCATCGTGAAGAAGAATCGCGGCGAGTCGTAGGGAGCACGCCCTCTGTAGGAGCGGCCTTGCGCCGCGAAAGGGTCGCGAAGCGGCCCCAGGATTTCAGTGTTGGGCAAAGATCGCCGGGGCCGCCTTGCGGCCCTTTCGCGGCGCAAGGCCGCTCCTACAGGTATCGTGCCTTCAGTGTTGCTCACCCGCCCGCTTGAGCAGCTTCTTGCAGCGCTCCGACAGGTGCACCACCCGCAACTGCTTGCCGGCCTTGGCATACCGCTCGCGCAAGGTCTGCAACGCAGCGATCGCCGAATAATCGACAAAGCTCAGGTGCTGGCAATCCAGCGTGACCTTGACCGGGTCACCAGCGGGATCGAACTGGTTGAGAAACGGCGTGGTCGAGGCAAAGAACAGCGTGCCATGCACCTGGTAATGCTTGCTGCCCTCACCATCCACATGGCTGTCGGCGTACAGCTCCCGCGCATGCTGCCAGGCGAAGTTGATCGCCGCGATGACGATACCGAACATCACCGCCATGGCCAGGTCGGTGAACACCGTGACCACGGTCACCGCGATGATCGCCAGCACATCGCTGACCGGCACCTTGTGCAGCACCCGCAGCGAGGCCCAGGCGAAGGTCTGCTGGGCTACCACGAACATCACCCCCACCAGCGCGGCCAGCGGAATGCGCTCGATCAGCGGCGACAGGAACAGGATGAACAGCAGGATCATAACCCCGGCCACCACGCCCGACAGGCGTCCACGGCCATTGGAGCTGAGGTTGATCACGGTCTGGCCGATCATCGCGCAGCCGCCCATGCCGCCGCACAGGCCCGAGACCATGTTGGCCGCGCCCAGGGCCACGCATTCGCGGTCCGGATAGCCGCGGCTCTCGGTGATCTCGTCGGTGAGGTTGAGGGTCAGCAGGGTTTCCAGCAGACCGACCATGGCCATCAGGAATGCGTAAGGCGCGATGATCTTCAGGGTCTCGAGGTTCCAGGGCACCTCCGGCAGGGCCAGGTGCGGCAGGCCGCCGGCGATATGGGCCATGTCGCCAAGGGTGCGGGTCGGCAGGTCGAGCAGGTAGACCAGCAGGCCGACGCCCAGGATCGCCACCAGCGCCGGCGGCACGGCCCGGGTCAGCTTCGGCAGGAGGTAGACCACCAGCATGGTCAGCGCCACCAGGCCGATCATCAGGTACAGGGGCGTCCCGCCAAGCCAGTGCTCGCCGTCCTTGAAGTGCTCCAGCTGGGCCAGGGCGATAACGATGGCCAGGCCGTTGACGAAGCCGAGCATCACCGGGTAAGGCACCAGGCGCACCAGCTTGCCCAGGCGTAGCGCGCCAAACAGGATCATCACCACCCCGCCGAGCAGCACCGTGGCCAGCAGGTACTGGGCGCCGTGCTGCACCACCAGGGCGACAATGACTACCGCCATGGAACCGGCGGCGCCGGAGATCATGCCGGGACGGCCACCGAACAAGGCCGTCAGGGTGCAGATGATGAAGGCGCCGTACAGCCCCATCAACGGGTTGAGGTGCGCCACCAGGGCGAAGGCGATGCACTCCGGCACCAGGGCGAAGGAAGTGGTGAGGCCGGCGAGCAGGTCGGCGCGAAGTCGGGCGGGTTTCATGGAGGTCCTGTACAGACAGCAATGGCAGCACACATTACCTGTGGGAGCGGGTTTACCCGCGAATGCGATGGTGCATTCCCTGACGCATTCGCGGGTAAACCCGCTCCCACAAGACATGCGTTGCCTTTTGGGGGCGAGACTGGAAATCGAGGGGCGCGATGGTACGAAATTTGTCTGACAGCAGCCACCGTCAATCCGCACGGCAAGTTGCACGCAAATTTGCCATCATGTCCATTCCACCCGCGGAGATCATGGACATGCCGCTACGCCCCCTGCTCGCCTCCCTGCTGCTGGCCGCCAGCCTTACCGCCCAGGCCGCTACCGAGGTCATCCCCCTGCAACACCGCAGCAGCGCCGAACTGCTGCCTGCCGCCCAGTCGTTCCTGGGCAAGGACGGCAGCGTCAGCACCTTCGAGGACAAGCTGATCGTCAACGCCAGCCAGGAACGCATCGACGACCTGCGCGCCCTGCTGCAACAGCTCGACACCGCGCCCAAACGCCTGCTGATCAGCGTCGACAACAACGACAGCAACTTCCAGGACAACCGCGGCAACGCCCGCGTGATCCGCTACGGCACCGCCAACCGCGAAGGCGGCATGCAGCAGGTGCAGGCCAGCGACGGCCAGCCGGCACTGATCCAGGTGGGCCAGAGCATCCCCGTCACCAGCACCGCCACCGACGGTTACGGGCGCATCCAGAGCAACACCGAATACCGCAATGTCACCCAGGGTTTCTACGTCACCCCGCGCCTGAGCGGCGACACGGTTCGTCTGCAAATCAGCACCAATAATGATCGAATGAGCCAGGAACGTGCCGATGTAGTGAAAGTTCAGAGCACCGACACGACCGTCACCGGCAAGCTCGGCGAGTGGATCACCCTGGCCGGGTTCAACCAGCAGAGCCAATCCGAACGCAGCGCGTCAAGCCTCAGTTACAGCACCCAGCGCGGTGAAAACATGACTTTGCGGGTGAAAGTCGACCTTCTCGACTGAACCCAGGCAATTCAAGGCCTCGACCAAAGGCCTTGAAACTGACCGCCAAGTCGCATTAGACCAAAGATGTAGTAAGCCGAAAAAAGCACTACAAAACATTTGACAGGCTCTTTTCGGCAAGGGCATGATGGCCTCGCTCCCGCTAATCAGAGGCCCTGGCAAGGGTCTTCGAGGTGCGCTCCTCCCACCGTGGAGGCACCTCGTGTCCATACGGCCCACAAGGCGGTTCGACGGGATTGCGACTGCAACGAAGAAGTTGTCCCGAGGGACGGAAGCGCATCACCGCAGTTCTGGCAATCGCGTCGCACCGCAGCAAGGCAACCACGAGCCGACCTGCAGGGCACACCTTCGCCTGGCCTGCACAACCCTTCCCCTTCGAGCCTCCTGCGTTCGCCGCCGCACTCCCCCGGACAGGACAGCCGCCTGGCTTCTGATCCGCGTATCCGAGCATCAGCACAATTACACTCAAGATCGATGCGACGAGGTTTATTTCCATGGCACTGACACGCGAACAGCAAATTGCAGCCCTCGAGAAAGACTGGGCCGAAAACCCGCGCTGGAAAGGCGTGACCCGTACCTACACCGCCGCTGATGTCGTTCGCCTGCGTGGCTCGCTGCAACCAGAGCACACCTTTGCTCGCCAAGGCGCAGAAAAACTGTGGAAGCTGGTCACCCAAGGTGCCCACCCGTCCTTCCGCCCAGAGAAAGATTTCGTCAACTGCATGGGTGCCCTGACCGGTGGCCAGGCAGTGCAGCAGGTAAAAGCCGGCATCCAGGCCATCTACCTGTCCGGCTGGCAGGTTGCCGCCGACAACAACTCGGCCGAGTCGATGTACCCCGACCAGTCGCTGTACCCGGTCGACTCGGTACCGACCGTGGTCAAGCGCATCAATAACTCGTTCCGTCGCGCCGACCAGATCCAGTGGAAAGCCGGCAAGAACCCGGGCGACGAAGGCTACATCGACTACTTCGCACCGATCGTGGCTGACGCCGAAGCCGGTTTCGGCGGTGTGCTGAACGCCTACGAGCTGATGAAGAACATGATCGAAGCAGGCGCCGCCGGCGTGCACTTCGAAGACCAGCTGGCCTCGGTCAAGAAATGCGGCCACATGGGCGGCAAGGTACTGGTACCGACCCAGGAAGCCGTACAGAAGCTGGTGGCTGCCCGCCTGGCCGCCGACGTTGCCGGTGTACCGACCATCATCCTGGCCCGTACCGACGCCAACGCCGCCGACCTGCTGACCAGCGACTGCGACCCGTACGACCAGCCGTTCGTGATCGGCGAGCGTACCCGTGAAGGCTTTTACAAAGTCCGTGCCGGCCTCGACCAGGCCATCTCCCGCGGCCTGGCCTACGCGCCGTATGCCGACCTGATCTGGTGCGAAACCGCCAAACCGGACCTGGATGAAGCCCGCCGCTTCGCCGAGGCGATCAAGAAGGAATACCCGGACCAGATCCTGTCGTACAACTGCTCGCCTTCCTTCAACTGGAAGAAGAACCTGGACGACGCCACCATCGCCAAGTTCCAGCGCGAGCTGTCGGCCATGGGCTACAAGCACCAGTTCATCACCCTGGCCGGCATCCACAACATGTGGCACGGCATGTTCAACCTGGCGCACGACTACGCCCGCAACGACATGACCGCCTACGTGAAGCTGCAGGAGCAGGAATTCGCCGACGCGAGCAAAGGCTACACCTTCGTCGCGCACCAGCAGGAAGTGGGCACTGGCTACTTCGACGACATGACCACCGTGATCCAGGGTGGCGCATCGTCGGTGACCGCACTGACCGGCTCGACCGAGGAAGAGCAGTTCCACTGAGTGCAGTGAGCTGTTGAACAAGGCCCGGGATTCGCGAGGATCCCGGGCCTTGTTCATTTTCAGGCCAAGCCCAGCTCCTCTGTAGGAGCGGCCTTGTGCCGCGAAAGGGCTGCGCAGCAGCCCCGGCGATTTTGCATGATGTAGAGATCGCGGGGCCGCTTCGCGCCCCTTTCGCGGCACAAGGCCGCTCCTACAGGGACCGCATTACCAGCAAAACCCAGGATCAGGTCTAAGCTTGTGGCTACTCCACAGCAAGGACTGCCCATGCCCCGCCCTGGCCACCTGCTTACCCTCGCCGTCGCAGCCGCCGCCTTCTATCTATACGCGCTGGCCAGCGACAACGCCCTGCTCGGCCTGCTGGTCAAACCCATTCCGGTGCTCGCCCTGATTGCCTGGCTGAGCACCACCCCCGCCACACCCTATCGCCGCTGGATCATCCTCGGCCTGGCCTTCTCGGTGCTCGGCGACATACTCCTGGCGATCCCCCGAGACCTGTTCGTGTTCGGCCTTGGGGCATTCCTCTGCGCGCACCTGGCCTACCTGCGCGGCTACTGCAGCCTCACGCGACGCCCGGCCTACCCGGCCCTGGCCTGCGCCGTGCTGATCGGCGGTTCGCTGTTCGGCCTGCTCGCCGGCCATGGCCTGGGCCCACTGCTGATTCCAGTGGCGCTCTACGCCCTGACCATCGGCGCCATGCTCTGGCGCGCCCTGGCCTGTGGTGGCCTGGCCGCGCTGGGCGCCTGTGCATTTGTATTCTCCGACAGCCTGATCGGCATCGACCGCTTCGTCAGCCCATTCGCCACCGCCGAGTACCTGATCATCCTCTTCTACTGGCTCGGCCAGTGGCTGATCGCTGCGTCGGTAAGCCGCGACACAAGCGACAAAGTATTGACCCAGAGCGGTGCGAGCAATGCCAGAAGCTGCTAGAACGAGAGTTTTTCGCATTTGCAAGAGGGGGCGCTCGGCAGATGAACTTTGCAAGGCCCAAAACAGCTAAAATATTACAGCTCAGGTTAAATGATATTAATTATCATTACGCAACTAGCCTGTCGTTACGCGGGGTAAGAAACATAATTAACAAATCCGCGTGCAATGCCCGAAACTCAAGGCTTTCAGCCAGTTACGAAAGATTTTTGTTCTTAAACCTACGAATAAATTTGCAACGGAAATTTTACTTGCACTGGGTTTACCCATAAAATCAGCGCGATTGATTCAGCTGCGACATTTGGTCACTGCGTCTGCGACACCACGTCGCCGCTCTACTTTATTTCAGACTGCAGAGCTGGGTCTCTGTATAAGGATTTCTAGCATGTCCGATTCGGCAGGACTCATCGCCCACAACTGGGGCTTTGCCATCTTCCTCCTGGGTGTCGTCGGCCTGTGTGCCTTCATGCTCGGCCTGTCCAGCCTGCTCGGTAGCAAGGCCTGGGGTCGCGCCAAGAACGAACCCTTCGAATCCGGCATGCTGCCCGTCGGCAGCGCCCGCCTGCGCCTGTCCGCCAAATTCTATCTGGTCGCGATGCTGTTCGTGATCTTCGATATCGAAGCCCTCTTCCTGTATGCATGGTCTGTGTCCGTCCGCGAAAGCGGCTGGACCGGATTCGTCGAAGCTCTCATTTTCATAGCAATTCTGTTGGCAGGTCTTGTCTACCTATGGCGCGTCGGGGCGCTCGATTGGGCTCCCGAAGGTCGCCGCAAGCGGCAAGCGAAGCTGAAACAATGAGGCTTTGGCATGCAATACAATCTCACCAGAATCGATCCGGACGCACCCAACGAGCAGTATCCGGTCGGTGAGCGGGAAACCGTCACCGATCAACTGCTGGAAGACCAGGTCCACAAGAACATCTACATGGGGAAACTCGAAGATGTGCTGCGTGGCGCGGTCAACTGGGGTCGCAAGAACTCCCTCTGGCCGTACAACTTCGGCCTTTCCTGCTGCTACGTGGAAATGACCACGGCCTTCACGGCGCCCCACGACATCGCCCGCTTCGGCGCCGAAGTCATCCGGGCCTCGCCGCGCCAGGCCGACTTCATGGTCATCGCCGGTACCTGCTTCGTCAAGATGGCGCCGATCATCCAGCGCCTGTACGAGCAGATGCTCGAGCCCAAGTGGGTCATCTCCATGGGTTCGTGCGCCAACTCCGGCGGCATGTACGACATCTACTCGGTCGTTCAGGGGGTCGACAAGTTCCTCCCCGTGGACGTCTATGTGCCTGGCTGCCCGCCGCGCCCCGAGGCATTCCTGCAAGGCCTGATGCTGCTGCAGGAGTCGATCGGCCAAGAACGACGCCCGCTTTCCTGGGTGGTTGGTGATCAAGGCATCTACCGTGCCGAGATGCCCGCCCAGAAAGACCTGCGTCGCGAACAGCGCATTGCGGTAACCAACCTGCGCAGCCCCGACGAAGTCTGATCCAGCGACCTGCCGCCCGCTCCCGAAGGAGCCGGCGGCCTGGCTTCATTCTTAACGCTGACCCAAAGCGACCGAGACCATGACAGCGGACAACGCTATTTATATTCCGCCCTACAAGGCTGACGACCAGGATGTGGTCGTCGAACTGCACAACCGTTTTGGCGCCGACGCATTCGTCGCCCAGGAAACCCGCACCGGCATGCCGGTACTGTGGGTAAAGCGTGCCCAGCTCAAGGAAGTGCTGAGCTTCCTGCGCGGCGTCGCCAAGCCGTACAGCATGCTGTACGACCTGCACGGCGTCGACGAGCGCCTGCGCACCCAGCGCCGCGGCCTGCCAGCCGCCGATTTCAGCGTGTTCTACCACCTGCTGTCGGTCGAGCGTAACAGCGACGTGATGATCAAGGTGTCGCTCAGCGAAGGCGACCTGAACCTGCCGACGGTGACCGGTATCTGGCCGAACGCCAACTGGTACGAGCGCGAAGTCTGGGA
This sequence comes from Pseudomonas sp. DVZ6, assembly GCF_024259445.1. Lineage (NCBI taxonomy): Bacteria > Pseudomonadati > Pseudomonadota > Gammaproteobacteria > Pseudomonadales > Pseudomonadaceae > Pseudomonas > Pseudomonas sp. DVZ6. The sequence continues at coordinate 56,774 of NZ_JANCLM010000035.1, read as the reverse complement.
CATGTTCGGCATCGACTTTGCCGGCCACCCGCACCTGAGCCGTATCATGATGCCGCCGACCTGGGAAGGTCACCCGCTGCGCAAGGACTACCCCGCCCGCGCCACCGAGTTCGATCCCTACAGCCTGACCCTGGCCAAGCAACAGCTTGAAGAGGAGTCGGCGCGCTTCAACCCGGAAGCCTGGGGCATGAAGCGTCAGGGCGCCAACGAGGACTACATGTTCCTCAACCTCGGCCCGAACCACCCGTCCGCCCACGGTGCCTTCCGTATCGTCCTGCAGCTGGACGGTGAAGAGATCGTCGACTGCGTCCCGGACATCGGCTACCACCACCGTGGCGCCGAGAAGATGGCCGAGCGTCAGTCCTGGCACAGCTTCATTCCCTACACCGACCGTATCGACTACCTCGGCGGGGTGATGAACAACCTGCCGTACGTACTGGCGGTCGAGAAGCTGGCCGGTATCCAGGTGCCGCAGAAAGTCGACGTGATTCGCATCATGCTCGCCGAGTTCTTCCGCATCACCAGCCACCTGCTGTTCCTGGGCACCTACATCCAGGACGTCGGCGCCATGACCCCGGTGTTCTTCACCTTCACCGACCGCCAGCGCGCCTACACCGTGATCGAAGCGATCACCGGTTTCCGCCTGCACCCGGCCTGGTACCGCATCGGTGGCGTCGCCCACGACCTGCCGCGCGGCTGGGACAAGCTGGTCAAGGACTTCGTCGAATGGCTGCCCAAGCGCCTCGACGAGTACACCAAGGCCGCCCTGCAGAACAGCATCCTCAAGGGCCGTACCATCGGCGTTGCCGCGTACAACACCAAGGAAGCGCTGGAATGGGGCACCACCGGTGCCGGCCTGCGTTCCACCGGTTGCGACTTCGACCTGCGTAAGGCCCGCCCTTACTCTGGCTACGAGAACTTCGAGTTCGAAGTGCCGCTGGCCCACAACGGCGATGCCTACGATCGCTGCATGGTCCGTGTCGAGGAGATGCGCCAGAGTATCCGCATCATCGACCAGTGCCTGCGCAACATGCCGGAAGGCCCGTACAAGGCGGATCACCCGCTGACCACGCCGCCGCCGAAAGAGCGCACCCTGCAGCACATCGAGACCCTGATCACCCACTTCCTGCAAGTCTCGTGGGGCCCGGTCATGCCGGCCAACGAGTCGTTCCAGATGATCGAGGCGACCAAGGGCATCAACAGTTACTACCTGACGAGCGATGGCGGCACCATGAGCTACCGCACCCGGATCCGTACCCCGAGCTACCCGCACCTGCAGCAGATCCCTTCGGTGATCAAAGGCAGCATGGTCGCGGACCTCATCGCGTACCTGGGCAGTATCGACTTCGTTATGGCTGACGTGGACCGCTAAGCATGAACAGCACGCTTATCCAAACCGACCGTTTCGCCCTGAGCGAAACCGAGCGCTCGGCCATCGAGCACGAGATGCACCACTACGAGGACCCGCGCGCGGCGTCCATCGAAGCCCTGAAGATCGTCCAGAAGGAACGCGGCTGGGTGCCGGACGGCGCCATCTACGCCATCGGCGAAGTGCTGGGTATCCCCGCCAGCGACGTCGAGGGCGTGGCCACCTTCTACAGCCAGATCTTCCGCCAGCCGGTCGGCCGCCACATCATCCGCGTGTGCGACAGCATGGTCTGCTACATCGGCGGCCACGAATCGGTGGTCAGCCAGATCCAGAGCGAGCTGGGCATCGGCCTCGGCCAGACCACCGCGGACGGGCGTTTCACCCTGCTGCCGGTGTGCTGCCTGGGCAACTGCGACAAAGCCCCGGCGCTGATGATCGACGACGACACCTTTGGCGACGTGCAGCCTGCCGGCGTCTCCAAGCTGCTGGAGGGTTACGTATGACCATCACTTCCTTCGGCCCGGCCAACCGCATCGCGCGTTCGGCCGAAACCCACCCGCTGACCTGGCGCCTGCGCGACGACGGCGAGCCTGTATGGCTGGCCGAGTACCAGGCCAAGAACGGCTATGCCGCCGCCCGCAAGGCGCTGGCCGAGATGTCCCAGGACGATATCGTCCAGTCCGTCAAGGACTCCGGCCTCAAGGGCCGTGGCGGCGCGGGCTTCCCCACCGGCGTGAAGTGGGGCCTGATGCCCAAAGACGAATCCATGAACATCCGCTACCTGCTGTGCAACGCGGATGAAATGGAGCCGAACACCTGGAAGGACCGCATGCTGATGGAGCAACAGCCCCATCTGCTGGTCGAGGGCATGCTGATCAGCGCCCGCGCCCTGAAGGCCTACCGTGGCTACATCTTCCTGCGTGGCGAATACACCACCGCGGCGAAGAACCTCAACCGCGCCATCGACGAAGCCAAGGCCGCAGGCCTCCTGGGCAAGAACATCCTCGGCTCGGGCTTTGATTTCGAGCTGTTCGTGCACACCGGTGCCGGGCGCTACATCTGCGGTGAAGAAACCGCGCTGATCAACTCGCTCGAAGGCCGCCGCGCCAACCCGCGCTCCAAGCCGCCCTTCCCTGCCGCCGTCGGCGTGTGGGGCAAGCCGACCTGCGTGAACAACGTCGAGACCCTGTGCAACGTGCCGGCCATCGTCGCCAACGGCAACGACTGGTACAAGTCGCTGGCCCGCGAAGGCAGCGAAGACCACGGCACCAAGCTGATGGGCTTCTCCGGCAAGGTGAAGAACCCGGGCCTGTGGGAGCTGCCGTTCGGCGTCACCGCCCGCGAGCTGTTCGAAGACTACGCCGGTGGCATGCGCGACGGCTTCAAGCTCAAGTGCTGGCAGCCAGGCGGCGCCGGTACCGGCTTCCTGCTGCCCGAGCACCTCGATGCGCAGATGTACGCCGGTGGCATCGCCAAGGTCGGCACCCGTATGGGTACGGGCCTGGCCATGGCGGTCGACGACAGCGTCAACATGGTCTCGCTGCTGCGCAACATGGAAGAGTTCTTCGCCCGCGAATCCTGCGGCTGGTGCACGCCATGCCGCGACGGCCTGCCATGGAGCGTGAAGATGCTGCGCGCCCTGGAGAAAGGCCAGGGCCGCGCCGAAGACATCGAGACCCTGCTGGGTCTGGTCAACTTCCTCGGCCCAGGCCGCACCTTCTGTGCTCACGCACCGGGTGCCGTCGAGCCATTGGGCAGTGCCATCAAGTACTTCCGCTCGGAGTTCGAGGCCGGCGTCGCCCCAGCCACTGCTGGCAGCGAAGCCCTGCGCCCGAACCTGGCGAAGCCGATCGTGGTCGGCGCATAACAAGATGAACAGCGGATGGTCCGTGCCATCCGCCAGCCCGCCGGCCGGCCCGAACGATTCGTGGCCGGCCGCAGGCTCACCGATTTCCATTAGCCACGCCCGCCCACGCGGGCCAACGAAGAACTTTGAACAATGGCCACTATCCACGTAGACGGCAAAGCGCTCGAAGTCAACGGTGCGGACAACCTGTTACAGGCCTGTCTGTCGCTCGGCCTCGACATCCCCTATTTCTGCTGGCACCCGGCGCTCGGTAGCGTCGGCGCCTGCCGGCAGTGCGCGGTCAAGCAGTACACCGACGAGAACGACACCCGTGGTCGTATCGTCATGTCCTGCATGACCCCTGCCTCCGACGGCACCTGGATCTCCATCGACGATGACGAGTCCAAGGCGTTCCGCGCCAGCGTCGTCGAATGGCTGATGACCAACCACCCGCACGACTGCCCGGTGTGCGAGGAAGGCGGTCACTGCCACCTGCAGGACATGACGGTAATGACCGGCCACAACGAGCGCCGCTACCGTTTCACCAAGCGTACCCACCAGAACCAGGACCTCGGCCCGTTCATCGCCCATGAGATGAACCGCTGCATCGCCTGCTACCGCTGCGTGCGCTACTACAAGGACTACGCCGGCGGCACCGACCTGGGCGTATACGGCGCCCACGACAACGTGTACTTCGGTCGCGTCGAAGACGGCGTGCTGGAAAGCGAGTTCTCCGGCAACCTCACCGAGGTCTGCCCGACCGGTGTGTTCACCGACAAGACCCACTCCGAGCGTTACAACCGCAAGTGGGACATGCAGTTCGCCCCGAGCATCTGCCATGGCTGCTCCAGCGGCTGCAACATCAGCCCCGGCGAGCGCTACGGCGAACTGCGCCGCATCGAGAACCGTTTCAACGGCTCGGTGAACCAGTACTTCCTGTGCGACCGTGGCCGCTTCGGCTATGGCTACGTCAACCGCAAGGACCGTCCGCGCCAGCCGTTCCTCGCCGATGGCAGCAAGCTGGGCCTGGACGCCGCCCTGGACAAGGCCGCCGACCTGCTGCGCGGCCGCACCATCGTCGGTATCGGCTCGCCGCGCGCCAGCCTCGAGAGCAACTATGGCCTGCGTGAGCTGGTCGGCGCCGAGTACTTCTACTCCGGTATGGAAGCTGGCGAACTGGCCCGCGTGCGCCTGGCGCTGAACGTGCTGAACGACAGCCCGCTGCCAGTCCCGACCCTGCGCGACATCGAAGACCACGACGCCGTGTTCGTGCTCGGTGAAGACCTGACCCAGACCGCCGCCCGCGTCGCCCTGGCCGTGCGCCAGGCCACCAAGGGCAAGGCCGAGGCCATGGCCGACGCCATGCGTGTACAGCCTTGGCTGGACGCTGCGGTGAAGAACATCGGCCAGCACGCGCTGTACCCGCTGTTCATCGCATCCTTGGCTGAAACCAAGCTGGACGACGTCGCCGAAGAGTGTGTGCACGCTGCTCCCGCTGACCTGGCCCGCATCGGTTTCGCCGTGGCCCACGCCATCGACCCGAGCGCGCCTGCCGTCGCCGGCCTGGACGACGAAGCCAAGGCCCTGGCCCAGCGCATCGCCGATGCCCTGGTCGCCGCCAACCGCCCGCTGGTGGTCGCCGGCACTTCCCTGGCGGATCCTGCGCTGATCGAAGCCGCCGCCAACATCGCCAAGGCCCTCAAGCTGCGCGAAAAGAACGGTTCGCTGAGCCTGGTCGTGCCTGAAGCCAACAGCCTCGGCATGGCGATGCTGGGCGGCGAGTCCGTCGATGCGGCCCTGGACGCCGTGATCAGCGGCAAGGCCGACGCCATCGTCGTGCTGGAAAACGACCTGTACGCCCGCGTACCGGCCGCCAAGGTCGACGCCGCCCTGGCCGCGGCCAAGGTGGTGATCGTTGCCGACCACTCCAAGACCCCGACCCTCGACCGCGCCCACCTGGTGCTGCCGGCCGCCTCGTTCGCCGAAGGCGACGGCACCCTGGTCAGCCAGGAAGGCCGTGCCCAGCGCTTCTTCCAGGTGTTCGACCCGCAGTACCTGGACAGCAGCATCCAGATCCACGAAGGCTGGCGCTGGATGCACGCCCTGCGTGCCACCCTGCTGAACAAGCCGGTGGACTGGACCCAGCTGGACCACGTCACCAGCGCCTGCGCCGAAGCCGCCCCGCAACTGGCCGGCATCGTCAACGCCGCGCCAAGCGCAGCCTTCCGCATCAAGGGCATGAAGCTGGCCCGCGAGCCGCTGCGCTACTCCGGCCGTACCGCCATGCGCGCCAACATCAGCGTGCACGAGCCGCGTACCCCGCAGGACAAGGACACCGCGTTCGCCTTCTCCATGGAAGGCTACTCGGGCTCGGCCGAACCGCGCCAGCAGGTGCCGTTCGCCTGGTCGCCGGGCTGGAACTCGCCACAGGCCTGGAACAAGTTCCAGGACGAAGTCGGTGGCCACCTGCGCGCCGGTGACCCGGGCGTGCGCCTGATCGAGTCGCAGGGCGACAAGCTCGACTGGTTCACCGCCATTCCGGGCGCGTTCAACCCGGCTCGCGGCACCTGGACCGCCGTACCGTTCTTCCACCTGTTCGGCAGCGAAGAGAGCTCCTCGCGCGCCGCCCCGGTACAAGAGCGTATTCCAGCCGCCTACGTCGGCCTGGCCAAGTCCGAGGCCGACCGCCTGGGTGTCAACGACGGCGCGCTGCTGAGCCTGAACGTGGCCGGTGTTTCGCTGCGCCTGCCGCTGCGTATCAATGAAGAACTGGGCGCTGGCCTGGTTGCGTTGCCCAAAGGCCTGGCCGGCATTCCGCCCGCCATCTTCGGTGCAGCCGTCGAAGGCCTGCAGGAGGCAGCACAATGAGCTGGTTCACCCCCGAAGTGATCGACGTGATCATTCAGGTCGTCAAGGCCATCGTGGTGCTGCTGGCCGTGGTGGTCTGCGGCGCGCTGCTCAGCTTCGTCGAGCGTCGCCTGCTGGGCTGGTGGCAGGACCGCTACGGTCCGAACCGGGTCGGCCCGTTCGGTATGTTCCAGATCGCCGCCGACATGCTGAAGATGTTCTTCAAGGAGGACTGGAACCCGCCCTTCGTCGACAAGATGATCTTCACCCTGGCGCCGGTAGTGGCCATGAGCGCCCTGCTGATCGGCTTCTCGATCATCCCGATCACCCCGGGCTGGGGCGTGGCCGACCTGAACATCGGCCTGCTGTTCTTCTTCGCCATGGCCGGCCTGTCGGTCTACGCCGTGCTATTCGCCGGCTGGTCGTCGAACAACAAGTACGCCCTGCTGGGCAGCCTGCGGGCCTCGGCGCAGACCGTGTCGTACGAAGTGTTCCTGGGCTTGGCGCTGATGGGCGTGGTGGTGCAGGTGGGTTCGTTCAACATGCGCGACATCGTTGAATACCAGGCCAACAACCTGTGGTTCATCATTCCGCAGTTCTTCGGCTTCTGCACCTTCTTCATCGCTGGCGTCGCCGTGACTCACCGTCACCCGTTCGACCAGCCGGAAGCGGAACAGGAACTGGCCGACGGCTACCACATCGAATATGCCGGCATGAAATGGGGCATGTTCTTCGTCGGTGAATACATCGGCATCATCCTGATCTCGGCGCTGCTGGTAACCCTGTTCTTCGGTGGCTGGCACGGTCCGTTCGGCATCCTGCCGCAAGTACCGTTCCTGTGGTTCGCCCTGAAGACCGCGTTCTTCATCATGCTGTTCATCCTGCTGCGCGCCTCGATCCCGCGCCCACGCTATGACCAGGTGATGGACTTCAGCTGGAAGTTCTGCCTGCCGCTGACCCTGATCAATTTGCTGGTGACCGCTGCGATCGTGCTCTACAACACGCCAGCCGTCGCGGCCCAGTGAGGATTTGACCCATGTTCAAGTATATCGGCGACATCGTTAAGGGCACCGGCACACAGCTGCGCAGCCTGGCCATGGTGTTCTCCCACGGGTTCCGCAAGCGCGACACCCTGCAGTACCCCGAAGAACCCGTGTACCTGCCGCCGCGCTACCGCGGCCGCATCGTCCTCACCCGCGACCCCGATGGCGAGGAGCGCTGCGTGGCGTGCAACCTCTGCGCGGTGGCCTGCCCGGTCGGCTGCATCTCGCTGCAGAAGGCCGAGACCGAGGACGGCCGTTGGTACCCCGAGTTCTTCCGCATCAACTTCTCGCGCTGCATCTTCTGCGGCCTGTGCGAAGAGGCGTGCCCGACCACCGCGATCCAGCTCACTCCGGATTTCGAAATGGCCGAGTTCAAGCGTCAGGACCTGGTGTACGAGAAAGAAGATCTGCTGATCTCCGGCCCCGGCAAGAACCCTGACTACAACTTCTACCGTGTTGCCGGCATGGCGATCGCTGGCAAGCCGAAAGGCTCTGCGCAGAACGAAGCCGAGCCGATCAACGTGAAGAGCTTGCTCCCATAAGGACAGAAAGATGGAATTCGCTTTCTACTTCGCATCCGGTGTCGCCGTTGTCTCCACGCTCCGCGTGGTGACCGGCACCAACCCGGTGCACGCCCTGCTCTACCTGATCATCTCGCTGATTTCCGTGGCGATGATCTTCTTCTCCCTCGGTGCGCCGTTCGCCGGCGCCCTGGAAGTGATTGCCTACGCCGGCGCCATCATGGTGCTGTTCGTGTTCGTGGTGATGATGCTCAACCTCGGGCCGGCTTCGGTTGCCCAGGAGCGCGGCTGGCTCAAGCCCGGCATCTGGGCGGGGCCGGTGATCCTCGCCGCCCTGCTGCTGCTGGAGCTGCTGTACGTGCTGTTCGTCACCCCGTCGGGCGCCGCCATCAGCGGTACCACCGTCAGCGCCAAGGACGTCGGCATCAGCCTGTTCGGGCCGTACCTGCTGGTGGTCGAACTGGCCTCGATGCTGCTGCTCGCGGCAGCCGTCACCGCCTTCCACCTGGGCCGCAACGAGGCGAAGGAGTAAATCATGGGTGCTATCCCTCTCGAGCATGGTCTGGCGGTCGCCGGCATCCTGTTCTGCTTAGGTCTGGTTGGCCTGATGGTCCGCCGCAACATCCTCTTCGTGCTCATGAGCCTGGAAGTCATGATGAACGCCTCTGCCCTGGCGTTCATCGTCGCCGGTGCCCGTTGGGTCCAGCCCGACGGCCAGGTGATGTTCATCCTGGTGATCAGCCTGGCAGCCGCCGAGGCCAGCATTGGCCTGGCGATCCTGCTGCAGCTGTATCGCCGCTTCCACACTCTCGACATCGATGCTGCCAGTGAGATGCGCGGATGAACCTTATCTTCCTGACGTTCGTATTCCCCCTGATCGGCTTCCTGCTGCTGTCGTTCTCGCGCGGCCGCTGGTCCGAGAACCTGTCGGCGCTGGTCGGTGTCGGCTCGGTCGGTCTGTCGGCGGCCACCGCCGCCTACGTGATCTGGCAGTTCAACGTCGCCCCGCCTGAGGGCGGTGCTTACAGCCAGCTGCTGTGGCAGTGGATGTCGGTGGACGGCTTCGCGCCGAACTTCACCCTGTACGTGGACGGCCTGTCGGTCACCATGCTGGGCGTGGTCACCGGCGTCGGCTTCCTGATCCACCTGTTCGCCTCCTGGTACATGCGTGGCGAAGCCGGTTACTCGCGCTTCTTCTCGTACACCAACCTGTTCATCGCCAGCATGCTGTTCCTGGTGCTGGGCGACAACCTGCTGTTCATCTACTTCGGCTGGGAAGGCGTGGGCCTGTGCTCGTACCTGTTGATCGGTTTCTACTACAGCAACCGCAACAACGGTAACGCGGCACTCAAGGCGTTCATCGTCACCCGCATCGGCGACGTGTTCATGGCCATCGGCCTGTTCATCCTGTTCGTCCAGCTGGGTACCCTGAACGTGCAGGAACTGCTGGTGCTGGCACCGCAGAAGTTCCAGGCCGGTGACACCTGGATGGTCCTGGCGACCCTGATGCTGCTGGGTGGCGCGGTCGGTAAATCGGCCCAGCTGCCGCTGCAGACCTGGCTGGCCGACGCGATGGCGGGCCCGACCCCGGTTTCGGCGCTGATCCACGCGGCCACCATGGTGACCGCGGGCGTGTACCTGATCGCCCGTACCAACGGCCTGTTCCTGCTGGCGCCGGACGTCCTGCACCTGGTCGGCGTGGTCGGTGGCGTGACCCTGGTCCTGGCCGGCTTCGCCGCCCTGGTACAGACCGACATCAAGCGTATCCTCGCCTACTCGACCATGAGCCAGATCGGCTACATGTTCCTGGCCCTGGGCGTCGGCGCCTGGGACGCGGCGATCTTCCACCTGATGACCCACGCCTTCTTCAAGGCCCTGCTGTTCCTTGCCTCCGGTGCGGTGATCGTCGCCTGCCACCACGAGCAGAACATCTTCAAGATGGGCGGCCTGTGGAAGAAACTGCCGCTGGCCTACGCCAGCTTCGTGGTCGGTGGCGCCGCCCTGGCCGCCCTGCCGATCCTGACCGTGGGCTTCTACTCCAAGGACGAGATCCTCTGGGAAGCCTTCGCCAGCGGCAACACCGGCCTGCTGTACGCCGGCCTGGTGGGCGCGTTCATGACCTCGCTGTACACCTTCCGCCTGATCTTCATCGCCTTCCACGGCGAAGCCAAGACCGAAGCCCACGCCGGCCACGGCATCAGCCACTGGATGCCGCTGGGCGTGCTGATCGTGCTGTCGACCTTCATCGGCGCCTGGATCCACCCACCGCTGGCAGGCGTGCTGCCTGAAAGCGCCGGCCACGCCGGTGGCGAAGCCAAGCACTCGCTGGAGATCGCCTCGGGCGCCATCGCCATCGCCGGTATCCTGCTGTCGGCCCTGCTGTTCCTGGGCAAGCGCCGCTTCGTCACTGCGGTCGCCAACAGCGGTATCGGTCGCGTCCTGTCGGCCTGGTGGTTCGCCGCCTGGGGCTTCGACTGGATCTACGACAAGCTCTTCGTCAAACCTTACCTGCTGATCAGCCACATCCTGCGCAAGGACCCGGTTGACCGCAGCATCGGCCTCATCCCTCGCCTGGCTCGCGGCGGTCACGTCGCCATGAGCAAGACCGAGACCGGCCAGCTGCGCTGGTACACCGCCTCGATCGCCGTCGGCGCCGTGCTGGTGCTCGGTGCCGTGGTAGTGGCCGCGGTATGACTATGAATCTTGCGACTTTGCCAAAGGAAACCAACCCGTCATGATTTTGCCTTGGCTGATCCTGATCCCCTTCATCGGCGGCTTCCTGTGCTGGCTGGGTGAGCGCTTCGGCTCCACCCTGCCGCGCTGGATCGCGCTGCTGACCATGTCCCTGCTGCTTGGCATCGGCCTGTGGCTGTGGGCGAACGGCAACTACACCCTGGCTCCGGCCCCTGGCGCGGAGCCCGCCTGGGCCCTCGAGTACAAAGTCGAGTGGATCAAGCGCTTCGGCATCAGCATCCACCTGGCCCTCGACGGCCTGTCGCTGCTGATGATCCTGCTCACCGGCCTGCTCGGTGTGCTGTCGGTGCTGTGCTCGTGGAAAGAGATCCAGCGCCACGTCGGCTTCTTCCACCTCAACCTGATGTGGATCCTCGGCGGCGTGGTCGGTGTGTTCCTGGCCCTGGACCTGTTCCTGTTCTTCTTCTTCTGGGAAATGATGCTGGTGCCGATGTACTTCCTCATCGCGCTCTGGGGTCACAGCTCCTCCGACGGCAAGAAGACCCGGATCTACGCGGCGACCAAGTTCTTCATCTTCACCCAGGCCAGCGGCCTGATCATGCTGGTGGCGATCCTCGGCCTGGTGCTGGTCAACTACAACAGCACCGGCGTGATCACCTTCAACTACAGCGACCTGCTCAAGGCCGAGCTGCCAGCCGGCGTCGAGTACATCCTGATGCTGGGCTTCTTCATCGCCTTCGCGGTGAAGCTGCCGGTGGTGCCGTTCCACTCCTGGCTGCCTGACGCTCACGCCCAGGCACCGACCGCAGGTTCCGTGGACCTCGCGGGCATCCTGCTGAAGACCGCGGCCTACGGCCTGCTGCGCTTCGCCCTGCCGCTGTTCCCGAACGCCTCGGCCGAGTTCGCGCCGATCGCCATGACCCTGGGCCTGATCGGTATCTTCTACGGTGCCTTCCTGGCCTTCGCGCAAACCGACATCAAGCGCCTGGTGGCCTTCTCCAGCGTCTCGCACATGGGCTTCGTGCTGATCGGCATCTACTCCGGCAGCCAGCAGGCCCTGCAGGGCGCGGTGATCCAGATGCTGGCCCACGGCCTGTCGGCCGCCGCGCTGTTCATCCTGGCCGGCCAGCTGTACGAGCGCCTGCACACCCGTGACATGCGCGAGATGGGTGGCCTGTGGCACCGCATCGCGTATCTTCCGGCCATCAGCCTGTTCTTCGCCGCCGCGTCGCTGGGCCTGCCGGGCACCGGCAACTTCGTCGGCGAGTTCCTGATCCTGATCGGCAGCTTCGCCCACGTCCCATGGATCACCGTGATCGCCACCACCGGCCTGGTCTTCGGTTCGGTGTACTCGCTGATCATGATCCACCGCGCCTACTTCGGTCCGGCCAAGGCCGACACCGTGCTGGCCGGCATGGACGGTCGCGAGCTGATCATGGTGCTGGGCCTGGCGGGCCTGCTGATCCTGCTGGGCGTGTATCCGCAGCCGTTCCTGGACACCTCTGCCGCCACCATGAGCGGTGTGCAGCAGTGGCTCGGTTCCGCTTTCACTCAACTCGCTTCGGCCCGGTAAGAGCGCTATGGAATTCACCACTCAACACTTCATCGCATTGGCGCCGATGCTGATCACCACCATCACCACGGTGGTGGTGATGCTGGCGATCGCCTGGAAACGCAACCACTCGCAGACCTTCCTGCTGTCCACCGTGGGCCTGAACCTGGCCCTGCTGTCGATCCTGCCGGCACTTAAAGTCGCGCCGCTGGCGGTCACGTCGCTTGTGACCATCGACAAGTTCGCCTGCCTGTACATGGCGATCATCCTGGTGGCCACCCTGGCCTGCGTCACCCTTGCCCACGCCTATCTGGGCGAGGGTTCCAAGGGCTTCCCGGGCAACCGTGAAGAGCTGTACCTGCTGCTGCTGATGTCGGCACTGGGTGGCCTGGTGCTGGTCAGCGCCAACCACCTGGCGGGCCTGTTCATCGGCCTGGAGCTGCTGTCGGTGCCGGTCTACGGCCTGGTGGCGTACGCCTTCTTCAACAAGCGCTCGCTGGAAGCCGGCATCAAGTACATGGTGCTGTCGGCCGCCGGTTCCGCCTTCCTGCTGTTCGGCATGGCGCTGCTGTACGCCGATGCCGGCGCGCTGACCTTCGACCAGCTGGGCAAGGCCCTGGCCGCCACCAGCATGCCGAGCCTGCTGGCGCAGTTGGGCCTGGGCATGATGCTGGTGGGCCTGGCCTTCAAGCTGTCGCTGGTGCCGTTCCACCTGTGGACCCCGGACGTGTACGAAGGCGCCCCGGCGCCGGTCGCCGCGTTCCTGGCCACCGCCAGCAAGGTCGCGGTGTTTGCCGTCGTGGTACGCCTGTTCATGCTCTCCCCCGCCGCCAGCAGCGGCGTGCTGAGCACCGTGCTGGCGGTGATCGCGGTCGCCTCGATCATCATCGGCAACCTGCTGGCGCTGACCCAGAGCAACCTCAAGCGTCTGCTCGGTTACTCGTCCATCGCCCACTTCGGCTACCTGGTCATCGCCCTGGTCGCCAGCAAGGGCCTGGCCCTGGAAGCCATGGGCGTGTACCTGGTCACCTACGTGATCACCAGCCTCGGCGCCTTCGGCGTGATCACCCTGATGTCCTCGCCGTACGCCGGCCGTGACGCCGACGCCCTGTACGAGTACCGCGGCCTGTTCTGGCGCCGTCCGTACCTGACCGCCGTGCTGACCGTGATGATGCTCTCGCTGGCCGGTATCCCGTTGACCGCGGGCTTCATCGGCAAGTTCTACATCATCGCCACCGGCGTCGAGTCGCACCTGTGGTGGCTGGTCGGCGCCCTGGTGATCGGCAGCGCCATCGGCGTGTACTACTACCTGCGCGTCATGGTCACCCTGTACCTGGTCGAGCCGAACCTGCGTCGCCACGACGCCCCGCTGAAGTGGGAACAGCGCACCGGCGGCGTGATGCTGCTGGCCATTGCCATCCTCGCCTTCGTGCTGGGCGTGTACCCGCAGCCGTTGCTGGAGATGGTGCAGCAGGCGGGTCTGCAACTGATCGGTTGATCGGCTGCACGATGTGAAAGTAACCCCGCCTCGGCGGGGTTTCTTTTTGCCTGAAGGAAATCACTGGCTTCTTCGCGGGTAAATCGCAGCGGCGCACCGACGCTCCCACAGGATCACCACCATTTCCAACGGTCAGCGCTTTACCTGTGGGAGCAACTGTCTTGCTCAATTTTTAGAATCTGGCGCGATCCCTGTGGGAGCGGGTTTACCCGCGAAGCAGGCGACGCGGTGCCTGGCACCGGCTGCGCCGGTGTTCGCGGCTGAAGCCGCTCCCACAGCGACCGCGCGGCCCTCAAGCCACGCGCTATGCCTGTGGGAGCGGCGGTGCGCCGCTGCGATTTACCCGCGAAGAAGCCACTGCGGTATTACAGATCGACCACTGTGCTTCGTCTGCCCTTTGCAGCGTCAGACTCCCGCACTCGATCTGGAACCCCGCCCCCATGCGCCCCACCCTCCCCTACTCCCTGCTGGCCCTGTTCGTCGCTGGCACCGCCCAGGCCGCCAATCGCGTCGAACTCGACCAGGTGCTGATCCAGGACCGGCAGCAATCCGAACTGGAAGCCGCCGCCGAGCACCTGCGCGAGATCCCCGGTGCCAGCAACCTGGTGGACATGGACAAGGTCGGCCAGGGCCGGGTGGCCAGCAACCAGGACGTACTGGCCTACCAGCCTGGCGTATTCGCCCAGTCGGCGGGCAACGATGGCATCAAGCTGTCGATCCGTGGTTCGGGCATCAACCGCGCGCCGGGCGCCCACGGCTCGGGCGTGTACACAATGTTCGACGGCCTGCCGCTGACCGGCCCGGGCGGCACGCCCTATGAACTGTTAGAACCGCTGTGGTTGAGCCGCGCCGAAGTGCTGCGCGGCGCCAACGGCTTCGACCAGGGCTCGCTGGCCCTGGGCGGCGCGATCAACTACGTGACCCACACCGGCTACGATGCCGCGCCCTTGCAGGTGCGCTACGAAGTCGGCAGCCGTGGCTACCAGCGCCGGCACATCAGCTCCGGGCAGGTGCTGGGCAACCTCGACTACTACGTGGCCCTGACCGATGCCGAGTACGACGGCTACCAGGATCACAGCAGCGGCAGCGCCAAGGGCATCGCCGCCAACATCGGCTACCGCTTCAACCCAAACCTGGAGACGCGCTTCTACCTGCGCTACCGGGAAACCGAGAACGACCTGGCCGGGCGCCTGACCAAGGACCAGATCAAGCACCATCCCCGTGCCGCCAATCCGGCGTACCTGGCCCGCGACGACAGCCGCCCGCAACCGGGCAGCACCTGGGTGGGCAACAAGACCACCTTCTTCCTGGATGACGATTCACGCCTGGAGGCGGGGCTGGTCTATCACGACTACCCCATGGACCTGCGCGAAGGCCCGATGCGCCTTAAGGTCGCCTACACCGATGTCAGCGGCACGCTGAACTACTTGCGTCGCGACACCCTGTCCGGCCATGAGAGCAAGACCACCCTCGGTTGGCGTACCACCAAGCACCTGCCCAACAGCGGCGCCTCGCAGTTCGCTCGCCCCGGCGGCGACAACTTCGGCGCCCGCAGCCGCGATTTCAGCTACCAGGGTTCGGATACCGTGCTGCATGCGGGCAACGACCTGGAGCTGATCCCGAACCTGTGGCTGAGCACGGGCCTGGCGATGATCTATACCCGCCGCGAAAGCGACGTCACCTACCCGACCAGTGGCGGCAAGGTCAGCCAGCATGACTGGGACTACGCCCCACGCCTGGGCCTGCGTTACGACATCCGCCCTGACCTGCAGGTCTACGGCAACCTCAGTCGCTCGGTGGAGCCGCCGCACCCGTGGTCGCTGGTCTGGAGTGCGCCGGTCGCCAACCAGCCCATGAAGATGCAGAACCAGACCGCCACCACCCTCGAGCTGGGTGCCCGCGGCGACTCGGCACTGGGGCATTGGGACCTGGCCTGGTACTACGCCCAGGTACGCCACGAACTGTTGAACGTGGAAGTCGTGCAGGGTCTGCCGTTCAAGGAGTTCAATGCCAGCCCCACCGTGCACCAGGGCATCGAGGCCGGCCTGGACAGCCTGCTCTGGGAGCAACCCGGCACCGGCAAGCTCAGCCTGCGCCAGGCCTACACCTTCAGCGACTTCCACTACCGTGACGACGACAAGTTCGGCGACAACCGCCTGCCTGGCATCCCCATGCACTACTACCAGGCCGAACTGCGCTACGACTGGCCGAGCGGTTTCTACGCCGGGGTGAACACGCAGATGGCCTCCAAGGTGCAGGTGGACTACGCCAACAGCTACCACGCCGATGCCTACGCCCTGCTCGGCGCGCGCCTGGGCTGGGATTCGCCGAAACGGGACTGGCAGACCTGGCTCGACCTGCGCAACCTGACCAACAAGCGGTATGCGGCGACGGTGACACCGGGGTACAACGATGCCGGGCAGGACATCGCCCGCTCGACGCCGGGGGAAGGGTTCGGGGTGTATGCGGGGGTTTCCTACAGTTTCCGATAAATAGCTTGGGGCTACGATGCAGCCCATTCGCGGGTAAACCCGCTCCCACAGGTTTCGTGCAGTGCCCTGTGGGAGCAGGTTTACCCGCGAATGGCCCTTTCAGGATGGCAGTTGCACCTGCGGCTTGGTCGAGGCAAAGATCGCCCAGCTGGAAATGAACAACGCCGCGATCAACGGCCCGATCACGAAGCCATTGAGCCCGAACACCGCCAACCCGCCCAAGGTCGACACCAGCACCAGGTAATCCGGCATCCGCGTATCCTTGCCCACCAGGATCGGCCGTAGCAGGTTGTCCACCAACCCGATCACCAGCACGCCGAACGCCGTCAGCACGATCCCCTGCCAGATCGCCCCGGTCAGCAGGAAATACAGTGCCACCGGTCCCCAGACGATCCCCGCGCCCACCGCCGGCAATAGCGACAGGAACGCCATCAGCACCGCCCACACCAGCACGCTGGGAATGCCCAGCACCCAGAAGATCAGCCCACCCAGCGCCCCCTGGGTGATCGCCACCAGCAGGTTGCCCTTGACCGTGGCCCGCACCACGCGCTTGAACTTCAACTGCAGGCGGCGCTTCTGCTGCTCGGGCAGCGGCACCGCCTGGCGCACCTTGCGCGCCACCTCCGCGCCCTCGCGCAGGAAGAAGAACAGCAGGTAGAGCATGATGCCGAAGCTCACCAGGAACTCGAAGGTACCCTGGCCGAAGCTGAACGCCTGGCCGGCGAGGAACTGGCTGCCCTGGGTGGCCCACTTGGTGATCTTGTCGCGCAGGCCATCGAGGTTGCCCATGCCCATGCGGTCGAGGAAATGCTGGGCATAGACAGGCAGCATATCCTTGCCACGCTCGATATAGCCGGCAATGTCCAGCTGGCCGCTTTCGATGCGTTGGTACAGCGCCGCGCCCTCCTGCACCAGCAAGGCACTGATGATGATCACCGGCAGCACGGCGACCAGCAGGCAGGTGGCCAGCGCCGTCGCCGTGGCCAGGTTGCGCCGCCCGCCCAGGCGCAGCAGCAGATGGCGTTGCAACGGAGAGAATAGAATGCCGAGGATCACCGCCCAGAAGATCGCGCCGGAATACGGCAGCAGGATCCAGATGAAGGCGATGGTCACCAGTGCCAGCAGCACGGTCAGGGCTTTGTTCTGCAATACACTTTCGTTCATGGGCATTCCTCGGGGGCTCAACTGTTTAGTGCTCCGCGCATCGGCAAAAGTGCCGTTGATCCAGATCAATACCTGCACAGTGCAGCCGTCTTAGCATCCGCGCCTTTTGCCCCGGTGCGCACCATGAACTCTCCCGCCAAGCCCGAACTGCTCGCCCCCGCCGGCACCCTCAAGACCATGCGCTACGCCTTCGCCTACGGCGCCGACGCGGTCTATGCCGGCCAACCGCGCTATAGCCTGCGGGTGCGCAACAACGAGTTCGACCACGCCAACCTGGCCCTGGGCATCCAGGAGGCGCAGGCCCAGGGCAAGCGCTTCTACGTGGTGGTCAACATCGCCCCGCACAACGCCAAGCTCAAGACCTTCCTCAAGGACCTGGCGCCGGTGATCGAGATGGGCCCGGATGCGCTGATCATGTCCGACCCGGGGCTGATCATGCTGGTGCGCCAGCACTTCCCGCAGATGCCGATCCACCTGTCGGTCCAGGCCAACACGGTGAACTGGGCCAGCGTGCAGTTCTGGCAAGGCATGGGGCTGACCCGGGTGATCCTGTCACGGGAGCTGTCGCTGGAAGAGATCGAGGAAATCCGCCACCAGGTGCCGGAAATGGAGCTGGAAGTCTTCGTGCATGGTGCGTTGTGCATGGCGTATTCAGGGCGCTGCCTGCTGTCGGGCTACATGAACAAGCGCGACGCCAACCAGGGCACCTGCACCAATGCCTGCCGCTGGAAGTACCAGGCCACCCCGGCCAGCGAAAACGCCACGGGCGACATCGTTCGTGAATGCGAGCCGACCCTGGGCCTCGGCGCACCGACCGAACAGGTGTTCCTGCTCCAGGAGTCCAACCGCCCCGGCGAAGAGATGCCCGCCTTCGAGGACGAGCACGGCACCTACATCATGAACGCCAAGGACCTGCGCGCGATCCAGCACGTCGAGCGCCTGGCCCGGATGGGCGTGCACTCGCTGAAGATCGAAGGCCGCACCAAGTCGCACTTCTACTGTGCCCGCGCCGTGCAGTCCTACCGCCAGGCCATCGACGACGCCGTGGCCGGACGGCCGTTCGACCGCAGCCTGATGAGCAACCTCGAGTCCCTCGCCCAGCGCGGCTACACCGAAGGTTTCCTGCGCCGCCACGTGCACGACGAGTACCAGAACTACCAGCGCGGCAACTCGGTGTCCGAGCGCCAGCAGTTCGTCGGCGAACTGACCGGTGTGCGCGTGGACGGCCTGGCCGAAGTGAAGGTAAAGAACCGCTTCGCGGTGGGCGATCACCTGGAGCTGATGACCCCGCGCGGCAACTACCACTTCGACCTGCACCGCCTGTGCGACCGCCAGCAGCAGGCCATCGGGGTGGCGCCGGGCGACGGCCATGTGGTGTACCTGCCGATTCCCGAGCAGGTGTCGCTGGAGTTCGGCCTGCTGATGCGCGACCTGGAGAGTGGCGAGGCCGTTGCCTGACAAATCTGTAATCCGCGCCTCAGGTGGCTGACAGGCGCTGGCGACGACCATCGGTGTCATTCCCGATCGCGGGGCAAGCCCGCTCCCACCGTGGGAGCGGGCTTGCCCCGCGATCGGATGGACCTTGCCAGCACCGAGAACATGCCATGCCACCGACTCCAACCCGCCGCACCTTCGTCAAGGGCCTGGGTGCCGCCAGCGCCCTGGCCGGCCTCGGCCTCTGGCGCCCGCTGGCCCAGGCCGCCGAGGGCCGTCTGCCGCTGCATGACCTGAGCGGCCAGCAGTTCGACCTGTTCATCGGCCAGACCCCGGTCAACATCACCGGCCGCCCACGCACCGCGCAGACCATCAACGCCAGCCTGCCCGGCCCGCAGCTGCGCTGGCGCGAGGGCGACACCGTGACCCTGCGCGTGCGCAACCGCCTGGACCAGCCCACCTCGATCCACTGGCACGGCATCATCCTGCCGGCCAACATGGACGGCGTGCCGGGCCTGAGCTTCGCCGGCATCGAGCCCGGCGGCGACTACCTCTATCAGTTCACCCTGCGCCAGAGCGGCACCTACTGGTACCACAGCCACTCCGGGCTGCAGGAGCAGGCCGGCGTGTACGGCGCCATCGTCATCGAGCCCCGCGAACCCGAGCCGCACAAGTACCAACGCGACCATGTGCTGTTGTTCAGCGACTGGTCGGACCAGGCGCCGGAAGCCCTGATGGCCACCCTGAAGAAGCAGTCAGACGCCTTCAACTACCACAAGCGCACGGTCGGCAACTTCGTCGATGATGTTGCTGAGAACGGCTGGGGCAAGGCCGTCGACAATCGCTGGGCCTGGGCGAAGATGCGCATGAGCCCCACCGACCTGGCCGACATCAGCGCCGCCAGCTACACCTACCTGCTCAACGGCCAGCCCCCGGACGGCAACTTCACCTGCCTGTTCCAGCCCGGCGAGACCGTACGCCTGCGCCTGATCAATGCCTCGGCGATGACCTACTTCGACTTCCGCATTCCGGGCCTGAAGCTCACGGTGATCACCGCCGACGGCCTGCCGGTGACCCCGGTGACCGTGGACGAGCTGCGCATCGCCGTGGCCGAGACCTATGACGTGCTGGTCACCGTGGGCAACCTGCCCGCCTACACGCTGTTCGCCCAGAGCATGGACCGCACCGGCTTCGCCCGTGGCACCCTGGCCCGCGCGGCGGGTCTGCAGGCCCCCGTGCCCGAGCCGGACCCGCGTCCGGTGCTGACCATGGACGACATGGGCCACGGCGGCATGGGTGAGATGGACCATTCGAACATGCCAGCGATGGACCACGGCAATATGGCGGGCATGGACCACTCGAACATGGCCGGCATGGCCATGATGCAAGGCCACCCCGCCAGCGAAACCGACAACCCGCTGGTGGACATGCAGACCATGGCCCCCCGGGCCAACCTGGCCGATCCCGGCATCGGCCTGCGCGACAACGGCCGCCGGGTGCTGACCTACGCCGACCTGCGCAGCCCCTACTCCGACCCGGACGGACGCGAACCGTCGCGGGACATCGAGCTGCACCTGACAGGCCACATGGAACGCTTCGCCTGGTCGTTCGACGGCATCAAGTTCAGCGATGCCGAGCCGCTGCGCCTGAAATACGGCGAACGGGTGCGCATCACCCTGGTCAACGACACCATGATGACCCACCCCATCCACCTGCACGGCATGTGGAGCGACCTGGAGGATGAACAAGGGCGCTTCCTGGTGCGCAAGCACACCATCGACATGCCCCCCGGCAGCCGGCGCAGCTACCGCGTAACCGCCGATGCCCTGGGCCGCTGGGCCTATCACTGCCACCTGCTCTACCACATGGAGACCGGCATGTTCCGCGAGGTACGGGTCGATGAATGAGAACCGCAACCGCCACATCGTCACCGGTGTCGCGCTGATGGCCTTGCTGGCCAGTGAACGGGCCCTGGCCGCGGGCATGGACCACATGAACCATGGCGCCATGCAGATGGACCACGGCCAGGTGAACCACACCAGCATGCCCATGGACCACAGCCAGATGAACCACGCGGCGGCGGCCCCCGGCCAACCGCGCACACCGCTGCCGGTGATCACCGATGCCGATCGCCGCGCCGCCTTCCCGCCGTTGCCGGGGCATCAGGTGCACGACCGGGCGACCAACTGGGCAGTGATCGTCGACCAACTGGAGTACCAGAACTTCGAAAGCAGCGGCGCCCTGAACTGGAACGCCACTGCCTGGGTCGGCGGCGATATCGACCGCCTGTGGCTGCGCACCGAGGGTGAGCGGGAGCAAGGCAAGACCCACAAGGCCGAGCTGCAGGCCCTCTGGGGCCATGCCATCAGCCCCTGGTGGGAACTGGTCGGTGGCGTGCGCCAGGACTTCAAGCCCGCCAGCGGCCAGGGCTGGGCCGCCTTCGGCATCCAGGGCACGCCGCTCTACGGCCTGGAGCTGGAAGCCACCGCCTACGCCGGCGAGCGGCAGCAGACCGCGCTGCGCCTGGAGGCCGGTTACGCTATGCTGCTGACCAATCGCTGGGTCCTCGAACCGACCGTCGAGGCCAACTTCTTTGGTCGCAACGACGCCGGGCGCGAACAGGGCTCGGGGCTGGCCGAAAGCGAAGTGGGCCTGCGCCTGCGTTACGAGATCACCCGCGCGTTCGCGCCCTATGTCGGGGTCAGCTTCAACCGCCTGCACGGCAACCGCGCCGAGCAGGCCAGGGAGGATGGCGAGGACATCGGCCAGACCCGGCTGGTGGCCGGGGTTCGCCTGCGTTTCTGATGCACTCACGGTCTGCGTGGGAGCGGGCTTGCCCCGCGATGGATGGCACCGGCATTGCCGGTGATCGCGGGGCAAGCCCGCTCCCACGCAGACCGCCACCTGGCCATTGGATCATGCTGTTTCACAGGAGCTCCACCATGCTGCGCAAACACCTGCTCACCCTCGGCCTGCTGGCCGTCACCGGCCTGGCACAGGCCGCCGAGACCATCGATGTCTACCGCGACCCCAACTGCGGTTGCTGCAAGGAGTGGATCAAGCACCTGAGCGATAACGGCTTCACCGTCAACGACCACGTCGAGCCAAACATGAGCGCGGTCAAGCAGCGCCTGGGCGTCGAGCCACGCCTGGCGTCGTGCCACACCGGGGTGATCGACGGCAAGTTCGTCGAAGGCCATGTCCCGGCCGAGCAGGTGCGTCTGCTGGCCAAACGCAACGACCTCAAGGGTATCGCGGTGCCGGGCATGCCGATGGGTTCGCCGGGCATGGAAATGGGTGACCACAAGGACGCCTACCAGGTCATCGGCGTGACCCGGGATGGCCAGGATACCGTGGTCGCCAACTACTGATGCTCAGCCTCGGGGCGCTGTTCCTCAGCGCCTTCGGCGCCGCCACCCTGTTGCCGCTGCAGTCCGAGACCGTGCTGGTCGGGCTGCTGCTGCGCGAACCGGGCGCCTGGGCGACCCTGCTGCTGGTGGCCACGCTCGGTAACGTGCTCGGTTCCATCGTCAACTGGCTGCTGGGCCGGGCCATCGAGCACCTGCGCGAACGCCGCTGGTTCCCGTTCAGCGCCAGCCAGCTGGAACGCGCCCAGCAACGCTACCAGCGCTGGGGCCAGTGGTCATTGCTGCTGAGCTGGATGCCGGTGATCGGCGACCCGCTGACCTTGATCGCCGGGATCATGCGCGAGCCGTTCTGGCGTTTCGTGCTGCTGGTCACCCTGGCCAAGGGCGGGCGCTATATCGTGGTGGCAATGATCACCCTGGGCTGGTTTCACAGCGGGTGACCTAAAGGGATTCGAAAGGCTGGCCGGGGCCCTGAGGCTCCAGCCAGTCTCAAGCTCAAGCCGCGTCGGCAGCCTGCAGGTTGCCGAGCAGACGCCCTGCCATGTCCAGCTTCTTCTGCAGTGTGTCCACGAACGAGAGCGCAGAGTGGGCCTGCAACAGATCGGGTTCCAGCTTACGCTGCCCGAAGAGGTCGCCGTAGGAGTGGGTCTGCCCTATCGCCGTGTGGTCCAGCACCATTGAAGCGATTGCCTTTTCGGCGGCACTGCCATGCTCGGCAAGACGCTCCAGGTGCTCAAATGACTGAGAAAGCGGACTGGTCGGCCGTTGCAGCGAATGCATGGTCGCGTTGAAGTCATTACGCGTTGGCAGAGCGACCTCATCGTCGATCTTGACAAATCCGAGCTTGACGTCCTTCAACGATGTTAGCGGATCAGGCTGTCCGATGGTCGCCCCACCGTAACTCGCTTCAGGCTCCACAGGCTGTGCAGGGCTCGCTTCGGCCAAAGTGCCGGCTACCACCGAAGCGGCATCGTCGTATGCTTGCGCCACGACAACTGGCGCCAGCGCATCGGACTTCTGGGCGAACAGGTCGATGAACTCGGCATCGACCTCTTTGACAAACGCCACCACCGCTTCAGGTCCTACCTGCTCGGGATCCGGAAACTCGGCAAACTTCGAAGCCAGGAAAATCACCGCATCGAGCACCTTGGCGGCAGCCATCGGATCGTTCTGCATCAGTTTGATATTGTCCGGAAACTGGGCCTCTTGCAAAGAGTAGCCACCGACGATATCGACCTCGGTGATGCTCGTCCCAACCTTCAGCTCTGGCACAAGCTCGCCCAGCTTGACGACATTCGACAACAGGCAGTTGGCGTTACGCATGATATTGCTGCCCGTGAGCTGCTCCGTGTAACTGGCCATGAACTGCTCGGTTGGCAGATTCTCCTGCTTCGCCAGTATCCCGCTGGCCTGCGACCTCATGACATCCGGCAGCCCTTTGGCCATCTGCTCGTTTAATGAACGCATCATGTCCGGCGCCGAAGCCGTGGCCTGCGCGCCGCCCGTCGCCACACCGGGACGAAAGCCGAGGAACTCGGCAATCGCGATGAACAGGCGCATCAGGATGCCATGCTTCTGCGGCTCCTCGTGACGCGCCAGGCGCTGCGCTGACTCGCTGGTTTTCACCTGTGCGCAGTCACTGCTCTCGTTGACTGGATGCAACTGGGCGGCACACACCCAACTGGTTGAAACCGATTCGATCATTGTACAAACCTCTTCTTGCAGCATCGTTTAACTTGGGAAAAGACCACTCTCACACCCGCAAGAACCTGGATCCTTACGGCTTGCAACATCCTTGCAGGAAAGCTGACGTGCTCAGGCCATGATGCCCGCAGCCCTGATCCCCTGATTGTCGTTGCGCAGGATTTCCTGGATCAGTTGACGCAACTGATCGATCATCTTCGCCAGGTCATCGGTACAGCGCTGGAACAGCTCCTTCTGGTTGCCGGCAACCGCCGCCTCGAGCTCCTGCTCTTTTGCCCAGACATCCTGCAGCGACTTGATGGCATGGGCGATGCCAGTGCCGAAGGCTGCGCCGCTCTGGGCCACGCCATTGAGCGTATGCAGCGTGGTATTGCGGGTGTCGATGGCGTTCTGCAGGTGCTTGACCTCGATACGGTTCTCGGCAATCAGTTTTTTCGAGGCCATCGCAACCTCACCGGACTTGGCAAACTCGGCAGCATGGCTGGCTTGTTCCAGGCCCTTGATCGTGCGCGCATCCCCCAGGTTCTTGAGCATGCCGGTGGTGCCGCTGGTCAGGGTGAACGCGCCCAATGCACCACTGACGGCAGCCGAGGCGAACAGCGCATTGCTGGCGGTTCTCATCCAGCCGATCTGCTCCTTGCTCGCCAGCACGCTGACTTCGGCCTGGGTCCTGCGTCCCTGGGCGTTGCCGTCACGCACCTGCATGGCGGCGCGGAGAATCGCCAGCAGGCTCTCCAGGTCCTGGCTGCAGGGCGTGGCCTGCGGTGTATCCAGGCTTACCCGCCCTTGCATCTCGGCAAATACCGCGCGCGTCGCCGCGCAGGGCATGGCCAGCATCGCCCATAGCGGCAGCCCGGCCTTCTGCCCCTCGGTGACCGGCAGTTGGGCATCCACGTGGGACGAATGATCGACAGTGGAAATGGACAGATTCATGATTGACTCCTTGATCAGGCAATGACGTTTCGGCAAGCGATATCGGTGCAGGCCTTGCTGCGGTTGTTCAACAGTTCCAGTAGTTGCTCGAAGCGTTGCGCCTTCCCCGCGAGCAGTTGTTCAAGCGCCTTGGCCAACTGCTCGAGAAAACAGTGTCCCTGGTCCAGCAGCAGGCGCATTTCCGCCAGTTGCGCCTCGCTGCGCAGTGCCAACCCCTGCATCACCGAACTGGCCGCCTGCCCGGCGCTGGACAGCGTGGTGGTGGCCATGCTGGCGCCGGTCAGGGTCATCTGCAGCTTGGCCTGGGTGCCCGCGCTGGCGGTCGAGCTGACCCCGGTGGAGGCGACGCCCTGGATCTTCTGGCCCACTGAAAGGACCGTCTGCGCGACCTTGCCACTCACCTTGCCGGCCACCCTGGCGGCGACCACCGCAAGGCTGCCACCGCAGGTCAGCACCACCGAGGCCAGCGCCAGGGCGACCTCGACCGCCATCAGCACCGGCCCGAGGTACTTCATCACCGCCTTGGAGATATGCCCGTCCTCGGCCGCCTGGTTCAACGACATGGACACCACGCCCATGACGCCACCGGCGATCATCAAGGCGCCCGCGACGGCGCCAAGGCCAGTGGCGACCATGACGGTCCCCACCACGATGGAGACGATGGCTGCGGCCCAGCCGAAGACCTTGGCGAACACGCTCGCCGTGCCGGCGTCCTGGTGTCGCTGAGCCACCTCCTCCATCTTCTGCGCATTGAGCGCCATCTGCTGGCGGTTTTGCTCGGTGAGCTGACGTACCTGCTGCAGGTTCAGCTCGGTCTGGCGCGCACCCAACTGGCTCAGCAGTTCAGTGAGGCGGATATCCAGTTCAGCGTCGGAGATATCCCCGGCGAGTTGGCCGAGTATCAATGCACCGACATCAGGTACCGCGACCAGCACTGGTTGCATGAGGCCTTCAGCGTCGATCAGCTTGTCGAATGCCAACCCCTGATGCAGCCCCTTCGCCAGCGGCGCTGGAGGGTCCAATCGGACACTCATGTCTTGCTTGATCGTTGCGACGCTGGACGCTGTACCGGTCTCGCCGGGCAACTGGATCGCCGTGCCCGGCAGCAGCATTTCCGATTCGATTTCAGCCGGTATCAGGAGCGGCTGCGCCACAGACAGAAGCTCAATTCGCATGACGTGCGCCCTCCTTCTGCTGCAGGGCCTCGAGCAGTACCTGCGCCTGACCTGCCAGGCCGGCATGCTCGCTGTCTACCGCCAGGATCAGCGCCTGCTCGTAGCCGCTGCGCGCCGCTGCCAGGTCGCCCAGGTACTGGTGGCATTGCGCGCCATGGAAGCTGAAACGCGGGTCCTGCGGCGCGAGCATCGCGCCATAGGCATAAGCCGGCAATGCGTCCTGGTAGCGCTCAAGCGCCTGGTACGCGCCTGCCACGCCAAGAAACGCCCGGGGGTCATAATGGTCGAGTGCCGCCAGCCCCTTGAACAGCGTGAGCGCATCGTCCAGCCGTCCCGCCTGGTAGAAGTTGAACGCCTGGGCGTAAAGCGTTTCCAGTTGCGCCGCGCATACCCCGCGCAGCATGGCGAAGGTGCCGCCATCGCCAAAGAAGCGCTCGATCGCATCGACGTTGTTGGCATCGGCATCGTCGCCGGCCATCTGTTGTACTGCCGTCATCACCTACCTCAGTTCTGCAGAATCCTGGACAGCATCGAGAACCAGGTCTCGACGAACTTCATCATCACCTCGGTGGAGGTGGTGTAGCGCGAGCCCACGTCGTTGAGCAGGGTGGTCTGTTCGGTCACCTTGTCGTTGACGATGCGGGTGCGGTCGCTCAGGGCCTGGGAGAAATTGGCCAACGGGTTGTTGTCCTTGTCCCAGGCGTACTGCGCTTTCAGGTCGCTCATCGGCCCACTGACCTTTTGCAGGCGGCCGCCGTTTTCACTCGACGCAGAGGCAGATTGCGCGCCCTCGAGGAAATGCCGCACCGTGACGATCCCGTCCGACTGGAACGTATCCAGGCTCGAGAGCAATCGGCGCTCGGAGCTCTTCTCCCAACTGTCCGCATCTAGGTCGTAAAGCTTGCGGTCGAAGAGGTTGAAACCATCGTCTTCCAGCTTGAAGGTGCCCTTGTCGGCCATCACCATGTTGACCTTCGACTGGATCACACTGAAGATCTTCAGCTCCGCCGTAAGGCACTTGAGCTGCTCGCTGAGCTCGGTGCGCTCGGCCTTCTGCTTGCGCATGCGCAGGCCCATCGCCGCCATCACCAGCTCGTCCATGCACAGGCGCTCGCCCAGGTTCTGCAGCTGCAAGGGCGCTCCCGGCAACCAGCCGGCATAAGCCTCGAGCAATCGGTACAGCGCGTCGACATGCTGCTCGGGCAACGGTTGCGCCAACAGGCTCTCGAAATAGGGACGGCTCTGTGCCAGACGCGCTTGCCCCTCGGCCCCCAGCAACGTCTCGATGGCCTGCGACCGGTGCTCCGCGCTCAGCGGCTGGCCTTGGCCGTCCACGGCCACGATCCCGTGCTGATCCTGGATCGCCTCCAGCCGTTTGATATCCCGCCAGGTGTCCGGCGGCGCGACACGGTCTACGTACGGCAAAGGGACAGGGCGACTTCTTGCTTCAATAGAACTGCTCATCATCTGCATCCGGTTGGTCAGGTACCCTTCCTGGCACAAGGCCGGGGTACATGCCGATGAAGTCTATTGAGGTGCAAGCGGCCGCTCCGTCAGACCCGGCCGCGATTTTGTAGTTTGTGGGTACGCTTTCTGACGCCAGGCTGGCGTCAGCCGATGCGCCCCAATGGCTGGATGTTGATCTGCGTGGTGAGTTCCTGGAAGGACAGCACCGGCAAGTCGAAATAGATGCCCTCGACCAGCTTGCGCACATAGCGGCGGATATCCATCGACACCACCAGCACGGGCCTTGCCTGGGCATCCTGCAAGTCGCCCACCACGGCTTTCACCTGGGCGAGAAAGGTGTCGCTCTGCGCAGGCTCCAGGGCCAGGTAGCTGCCGGCACTGGTCTGGCGGATGCCGTTGCGGATCATCTCCTCGACCGCCGGATCCAGCAGGTAGGCCGGCAGCAGGTTGTGCCCGCTGGCGTACTTGTAGCAGATATAGCGCTTGAGGCTGCTGCGCACGTATTCGGCCAGCTGCACCACGTCCTTCTCTTTCTGCCCCCACTCCACCAAGGCTTCGAGGATCGAGCGCATGTTGCGGATCGAGATACCCTCGCCCACCAGCCGCTGGAACACCTCGGTGATGCGCTGCAACGGCAGGATGCGCTGCACCTCCTTGACCAGCTCCCCATAGCCCTGCTCCATCTGCTCCAGCAGGTAGCGGGTCTCCTGGATACCGATGAAGTCCCCGGCGTATTCGCACAAAACCTGCGACAGGTGCCAGGCAAGCACCTGGTCAATCGCCAGGAAGGCGCATCCGGCGCGCTCCAGACGCTCGCGCTGGGCCTGCTCCACCCACAGCGCTGCCCGTCCTGGCAGCAGGGCTTCGCCTTCCTCGTAGGGCACGCCGACAAGCGCCAGCTGGCTGGGCTTTTCCTGGACCAGCAGCCGTTCCGGCATCAGCCTGCCACGCGCCACCGGCACTTCCTGCAACAGGATGCGGTACTCGCCGGGGCCGAGCACGCTGCTGAAACGCAGGCGGATACCGGGAAACGGCACGCCATGATCCAGATACAGCGCCTGGCGGACCCGCGCCAGCTCGTCGTTCAGCGAGGCAGCCTCCAAGGCGGCTTGCAGGCCACTGTCCACATCGATGAGCAAGGGCACCGTCAAGGCGAACGCTTGCGCGTCAGCGGCCGTCTTCGCCTTGCCGGAAGGCTTGAGCGTGGGGGCGCCAGCGCCATTGGCCAGCAACGCCGGCAGGCCACCAGTGTGCAGCCGGCCCTCCTCCGCGATGCGCCGTTGGCGGATCGCCCACCAGCCACCGCCCCCGACCAGCAGTGCCAGGGTAAGGAAAGTGACCGTCGGAAAGCCTGGAACAAGCCCGAACAACACCAGCAATGCGCCGCCGATCATCAGGGCCTTGGGTTGCGCCATTACCTGGTTGCCGATATTCGCCCCAAGGTCGCGCGCCCCTTCGCCATCGCGGGTGACGATGATGCCGGCTGTGATGGCGATCAGCAGCGCCGGCACCTGGCTGACCATGCCATCGCCCACGGTAAGCACCGCGTAGAGCTGCAAGGCGTCAGCCGCGCTCATGCCCTTCTGCATCACGCCGATGGCCAGGCCCGCCAGCAGGTTGACCACGATGATCACCAGCCCGGCGATGGCGTCGCCCTTGACGAACTTCATCGCCCCGTCCATGGCTCCATACATCTGGCTGGCCTTCTCCACCTCGCCACGGCGCTCGCGAGCCTCGTTGACGTCGATGACTCCGGCGCGCAGATCGCCATCGATGCTCATCTGCTTGCCCGGCATGGCATCGAGGGAAAACCGCGCGCTGACCTCCGCCACCCGCTCGGCGCCCTTGGTGATGACCAGGAACTGCACGATGGTGATGATCAGGAACAGGATGCAGCCCACCACCAGGTTGCCGCCGACCACGAAGTCGCCGAAGGTCTGCACGATCTGCCCGGCGTCGGCCTCCAGCAGGATCATCCGCGTGGTGCTGATCGACAGTGCCAGGCGAAACAGCGTGGTGACCAGCAGCACCGAGGGAAACACCGAGAAATGCAGCGGCGATACGACATACACCGACATCATCAGCAGCACCACGGCGATGGTCATGTTCAGGGCGATCAGCAGGTCCAGCAACAGCGGTGGCAACGGCAAGATCATCATGAACACCACCGCCAGCAGCATCACGGCCAGCATCAGGTCCTTGCGCGCGCCGATATGGCCAAGCACCCGGGTCAAGGTGTTCATGGGTGGGCCTTGCGTCGCAGGTACTCGGCGAAGGTGGCCTGGGCCTGCTCCAACCGGCCCGCCATCTGCTGCGCCTGGCTCAGGCACAGCCACAGGGGGGCCCGCTGCTCACCGGCGTCACGCAGCGCCAGGCACTGCTGCTCGGCACGCGCCCAGTCGCCCAGTTCCAGCGTCGCCACCACCCAGGCGCGGCGCCCGGCGAGGTGATCGGGATCAACCCGCAACAGCACCTCCAGCAACGTATGCGCGCCCTCGGGCCGGCCACATCGCAGGTGCAGCCAGGCCAACAGCTGCAGGACATCACGCTGTTCAATCGTCAATTGCATCTATTCATACCTTGAGCAGAAGGTTGGCGTAGCACGCCAGCGTATGCCGGTCGGCCAGCAATGCCTGCAGCAGCGCCGCCGCCTGGCGGTTCTCGCGGGCCTGGGTGTTG
This sequence comes from Pseudomonas sp. DVZ6, assembly GCF_024259445.1. NCBI lineage: Bacteria > Pseudomonadati > Pseudomonadota > Gammaproteobacteria > Pseudomonadales > Pseudomonadaceae > Pseudomonas > Pseudomonas sp. DVZ6. The sequence goes on along the minus strand of NZ_JANCLM010000035.1, from coordinate 26,988 downwards.
AGGAGTTGCTCCGCCAGGGCGTCCAGCGTCGTGGCGAAGCGCTGCGGGTCGTACAGGGCATGCAGTTCCTGTTCGGGGCTGGCGTAGGACAGACGCAGGCGTTCCATCCGATGCCGCGGGTACAGTTCACGCAGATGAGCCTGCACGGGTTGCCCCGGCATCGGCAGCGGTTCGCCAGCCGGCCGTGGCAACGCAGTGTCGGCTGCCAATGACGGCAACCACAGGTCAGGGAGCTGCCCGGCTCGCTCGATCACGCTCATGCCGTGAGCACTTCGACACGCACCCGCGACAGCAGCCGGCAAGCCTCATGCAGTACCTGCTCGGTCACCCGGTGCTCATCAAGGCTGACCAGCAACACCAGGCGGTCGTCAGGCAGCAGGCCGCAACGCAGCAGTTGGCCAGGCGCCTGATGATCATGGACCTGCCTGAGCGCACTCGACAGGGCACGTTCAAACAGTGCTCCATGCACGGGAAAGGTCAGCCAGAGTGTCAACTGCCCTGCCTGTCGCTCAAACTGCACGACACCGATATCCGCAAGTTCCAGACGCTGAAAGGTCTCCTGCGGATGCGCCAGAATCACTCCCTGATCGCGACAGAATCGGACCATGGCTTCAGTACACAAGTCCATGCTCACGCCTCCCGCCCGCCATGCAGCGACGCTTCTTCGTCGTCGATGAGCTGGTCCATGGTCAACTGACAGATCGCCAGCAGGTGCTCGCGCTGGACCTCTTCGCTGAACACCTGCAAGGGCAGCAGGCGAAAGATCCGCCGCAGTTCACGCAGGCAATGGACACGTTGAGCGCCAGGGGCCAGCGGCAGCGCGGCGAGCAGGCGCAGGATGTCCTGTTCGGTGATCCAGCGCTTGTCGAGCAGCGCCAACAGGTCGCTGACCAGATCAGAAGGCCCGTACGCCACTGGGCTCTCCGGCAAGCTGGCGGAACAGCGCGGCCGTGTCGCTTTCCAGTTTCTTGAGGGCCTGCACCAGCTTCATGTCGCTGATGACCTGCTGCAGCTGGTTGCTGTCCAGGTGCGAGGACGGCCCGCTGATATGACTGGCCAGGCCGTTGAGCATGAACTGGGCGATATCGCCGATGGCCGCATCGCCGAAGCGTGCGCGCAAGTCGTCCCAGGCGTGCCGGAGCCCGCGATAACCGCACAGGAAGTCGCAATAAACCTCGCGCAGCGCGGCCACCTCGGCGACACCCTGCTCCTGGGTCGCCTGTGCCAGCGGACCGATCTCGATCCCCAGTTCGATCGCCTGGCCTTGCGTCTGCGCCATGCTTGCCATGGCTTGGTCCAGCTTGCCGAGCAAGTCGCGGGTATCAGCCGCCTTGCCCAATGCATCACGGGCATAGGCCAGGGCCAGGTAGCGATGGCAGGCTTCGCCGGAGAAGCCATCCAGGCGTGCCTCCAGCTCCCCCGGTGTCAGATGAGGATGCTGACGCAACCAGGCCACCAGTTCATCCAGGGCGCGGCGCTGGACGTCCGGCACCTTGGCCAGCATCTCCTCGGCCGCCTGGCCCGCCTGCTGCCCATGCAGGCGCGCATCGGTGACGCGACTGCGGGCACTGAGCCGGGCATTGGCCAGCGACGAGAATGCCATCGACAGCTCCTCCGCCATCTCGGCCTGCTGCCCCATCGGGGTCACCTGCCGCGCCTGGACGGTTGCCTGCGCCTCCCAGCCGCCCCCCATGTCCACCATCGGGTCAACCCGGGCAAAGCCGATGCCTTCGCTCATCCCCACCTCACTTCGAAATAAATGAATGAGCGGCATGCTAGAGGCAAGCCAGCAGCCGTACTGTCATCGTCGGGCGCTTCTTTTTAGCCTTCCGGCGCGCGCAACACATAGCGACCGGAATCTAAAAACATGCGACTCACAGTGAAATCCATCCCCGGGCAGGCTTCCTAGAATGGTCCCCTTCATTCACGCACCCACATCGTACCCATGTCGCCATCGCTGCTGCAGATTCCCCAGACCCTGAAGTCTGCCGTGAACGGCGCCACCCTGGTCCAGGTCAACGGCAAGGTCACCCAGGTCACCGGCACCCTGATCCGTGCGCTGGCGCCCGGCGTGCAGGTCGGCGAGCTATGCCGACTGCGCAGGCCCAACCATGAGCAGGCGCTGCTGGCCGAGGTCATCGGCCTGCAACAGGACCAGGCGTTGCTCGCCCCGCTGGGCGACATGCAGGGCCTTTGCACGCGCACCGAGGTCTGCCCCACCGGGAGCATGCACCGCGTGGGCGTGGGGGATCATTTGCTGGGAACAGTGCTTGACGGCTTCGGCAACCCGCTCGACGGCAGCATGCCGGCCACACCACAGGCCTGGTACCCGGTGCACCGGGATGCGCCGGCGCCCTTGAGCCGCAAGCTGGTCGACACGCCCTTGAGCCTGGGCATCCGTTGCATCGATGGGCTGCTCACCTGCGCCGAGGGGCAGCGGGTCGGCATCTTCGCCCCTGCCGGCGGCGGCAAGAGCACGCTGCTGGCCTCGTTGATGCGCAACGCGAAGGCCGACGTGATCGTCCTTGCGCTGATCGGCGAGCGCGGTCGCGAGGTGCGCGAGTTCATTCATCACGAGCTTGGCGAACACGGGCTGCGCCGCGCGGTGCTGGTGGTTTCGACCTCCGACCGCCCGGCGATGGAGCGGGCCCGGGCGGGCTTCGTCGCCACCACCGTGGCCGAGTATTTCCGCGACCAGGGTTGCAAGGTCCTGTTGCTGATGGACTCGCTGACCCGCTTCGCCAGGGCCCAACGCGAGATCGGCCTGGCCGCGGGTGAACCGCCGACCCGACGCGGCTTTCCGCCCTCGGTGTTCGCCCAGTTGCCACGCCTGCTCGAGCGCGCCGGGCACTCGGACAAGGGCTCGATCACCGCGCTCTACACCGTGCTGGTGGAGGGCGACGACCTGAACGAACCGATCGCCGAGGAAACCCGCTCGATCCTCGATGGCCATATCGTGCTGTCACAGGCGCTGGGGGCGGCCAACCACTACCCGGCCATCGACGTGCTGCGCTCGGTCAGCCGGGTCATGCACCAGGTGGTCAGCCCTGCCCACCGTGCCGCCGCCAGCCAGTTGCGCCAGTGGATGGCGCGCTATGAAGACGTCGAACTGCTGCTGCGAGTCGGCGAATACTCCCGAGGCCAGGACCCTGCCGTGGACCTGGCCATCGACAAGCACGATGCCATTCGTGCCTGGCTGTGCCAGGCACCGCACGAACACAGTTCGCTGCAGCAGAGCCTCGAACAACTGCTGGAGATCGCCCGGTGCCCTTGACCACCCTGTTATCCATCAAGCAACGCCGACTGCAACGGGCCGAGCACGAAGCGCGCAATCAGCAGGCCCGCTTGCAGGCGGCACAGGCGGACAAGGCAAAATCGCTCGAGGCGCACCTGACGTATCGGTGCTGGTCCCGCGAAGAGGAGCAGCGCCTGTTCGATGCGCAGGTGGGGCGCCTGACCAAGCGCCATGACCTGGAACAGTGGCGTCGCCAGGTCGGCCTGCTCGGCGAGCGGGAAGCGAGCCTGCGTGGACAAGTCGTGGCCTGCGAGAATGCACTGGCGCGCCAGCACACCGCACGCCAGCAGGCGCAAGCGAAACTTGCCCAGGCCAGACAACAGCTGGACAGCTTCAAGCAACTGCACGAGCAGGCATCCCGGCAAGCCGCTCGGCGCACAGAGCACAGCCAGGAGCTCGAAGTGGAGGAGTGCCATGGCCAGGGAGGCTCGCCATGCTGAACACCCAGCCTGTTCCTGCGCTGCCGGACAACCCATTGCCTGACCCGCCTGAACGTGGGCCTTGCAACGAGCAGCGACTGTTGTTCGAACACCTGCTGGAAATTCCACGGTTCAAGCGCAGCGCGCCGCAGGATACAGGCCTTCGACCTGCCCGGGACGAGGCCAGCCCTGAACGCCCTGTCACCCAAGTGGTCCTGAGCATGGCTGCCTTGATCGCAAAGTGCCCACCCGCCTGCGCAGCAGAACGACCTGCGCTGATCGAGAACGTCATCGAACGCCCCCTTCCGGAGCCCATGCCAGCGGTACTTGATGAGGTCGAGCCGACCTCATTGACCGAGGCAAGCCGTGCCGATGCGGGCCTGCAAACCGTCCGCGACAGTACCGACAACGTGCCGGATCGTCTGCTACCCAGTGATATCGAGCCAATCCTTGCGCCCCCTGCCTCATCGGGCGAGCGCCCCCTGATCGACAGGGCCTTGCCGGCAACTGTCGCGGCCCCCATCCAGGATCTGCAGACGCTTGTGGAGCGCCTGCAATTGCAACTGTTCGCCAGCAGGACGGGTACCCGCGAACAGGCCCTGTTGCAGGTGCAGTTACCTCAGCTGGGCCATGTCGAAGTACGCATGAACCCTGTGAGCGCTGGCCTGCAGGTGGAGATCCAGGCGGCGCCAGCCGCCCTCCGGCAATTGCAGGTAGCCGGTACGGACCTGCTTGAGCGTCTGCAACGGCTCGATCCCGCGCAGCCGGTCAGCCTCGGCTTCGGCGCAAATGGCGACAGCCAGCAAGGCTCACGCAACAAGCGCCATGTAGAGGACGAAGGCTGGCCTGAACCATGAGTACATTGAACTTGCCTGCCGCCCACACCCAGGAACTGCGCTTGCAGCAGTTACTGAGCCATCGCCAACCCCATTATGCCGACGATCAAGGGCAGGTCTCGCTGAGTGTCAGCGTTCCAGGCGATGACCTGGATCTGGCCGTGCAGATCGATTGGCTCGGCGTACCGACTCGCCTGCTGTGTCGTCGGCAGCAGCTGGCGCAATGGCTTGCACCGCAGTTGCAGGCCGCCGACTTTGCCAGCCTCCCCAGCGCACTGCAGTTGGCGGTGCTGCAACGGGACACTCCTCGCCTGCCCGGCCTGCAATGCCTGGGCATCGAGCCAGCAGAAACCATCGACCGCACACCCGGTCTGCAAGTGACGCTGAGCAGCACGCAAGGCCTGCTGCCCTGCTGGGTGCAAGGCGACAGCGAGCGCCTGCTGACGGTCTTGCCACGGCGTCCACTGCGCGAACGCCTGAACATCCTGCTGAACCTCTCGCTGCAGTGGCGACCCCTCGAACTGACGTTGCACGAGCTGCGCGACCTCGGCACGGGCGACATCCTGCTGCTGCCCGCAGGTACGCCAAGCTCCCCGCGACTGTTTGGCGTGCTCGATGGCCACCCCTGGGCCGAACTGCAACTCGACGACACACACCTGGAGCTAGTCCGCATGCACGACACCCCCCCTGTGACCGACACCGCCCTGGAAACACTGGAGCAACTACCAATACCGGTCAGTTTCGAAGTCGGTCGCCAGACCCTCGACCTGCACACGCTGTCGACCCTGCAACCTGGAGCGCTGATCGAACTGCATAGCCCGCTGGATGCCCAGGTGCGTATCCTCGCCAACCAGCGCTGTGTCGGCACCGGTCTGCTGGTGCAGATCGACGGCCGCCTCGGGGTGCGGATCAACCGCCTGCTGGAACAGCAACCGACATGATCCAGCTGCCGAACGAACTGAGCCTGATCCTCGGCCTGGCGCTGCTGTCGCTGGTGCCCTTCATCGCGGTCATGGCCACCTCGTTCCTGAAGATGGCCGTGGTCTTCTCGTTGCTGCGCAATGCCCTGGGTGTCCAGCAGATTCCGCCGAACATGGCCCTGTACGGCCTGGCGATCATTCTCAGTATCTACGTCATGGCCCCGGTGGGCATGGCTACCTACGACTACCTGAACGCCCATGAAACGACCCTCGGCGATGCCCGCTCAGTCGAACGTTTTCTCGACGAAGGCATGGCGCCGTTTCGCGCCTTCCTCGATGGCCAGGTCAACGAGCGCGAACGCGCCTTCTTCCTCGATAGCGCCCGCCAGCTATGGCCCAGCCACTACGCCGAGCGGGTCGATGGCAACGGCCTGCTGGTGCTGCTGCCGGCGTTCACCATCAGCGAGCTGAGCCGGGCCTTTGAGATCGGTTTCCTGATCTGCCTGCCCTTCATCGCCATCGACCTGATCATCTCCAACATCCTCCTGGCCATGGGCATGATGATGGTCTCGCCGGTGACCATTTCACTGCCCTTCAAGCTGCTGCTGTTCGTCCTGCTCGACGGCTGGGGGCGACTCTCCCATGGCCTGGTGCTGAGTTACGGAGGCTGACATGCACAGTACCGAAGTGTTGCACTTCGCCAGCCAGTCGCTGTGGCTGGTGCTGGTCCTTTCCCTGCCGACAGTATTGATGGCCGCGCTGGTGGGCACCCTGGTATCCCTGGTGCAGGCGTTGACCCAGGTGCAGGAACAGACCCTGGGCTTCGTCGCCAAGCTGGTGGCGGTGGTCGTCACCCTGTTCGTCACCGCCGACTGGATGGGCAGCGAGCTATACCGCTACACCGACCTGGTGCTCAACCGGATTCCCTCGGTGCGATGACGGTCCAGACACTTGAACAGATGCTGCTGGGCTTCAGCCTGATCCTGCCCCGCTTGTTCGGCTGTTTCCTCCTGCTGCCGATCCTCGGCAAGCAGGTGCTGGGCGGCGCGCTGGTGCGCAATGGCGTGGCCTGTTCGCTGGCGCTGTTCATCTACCCCAGCGTGGCCGGTACCCTGCCCGCCGAGCTGGACGGGTTGCAGCTGGGGCTGCTGATCGGCAAGGAAGTGCTGCTCGGCCTGCTGCTGGGCTTTGTGGTGGTCATCCCGTTCTGGGCCCTGGAGGCCTGCGGTTTTCTCATCGACAACCAGCGCGGCGCCACCCTGGCCTCCACCCTCAACCCGCTGCTGGGCAGCCAGACCAGCCCCACCGGCACCTTGCTGGCGCAGACGCTCCTTACCCTATTCTTCACCGGCGGCGCCTTCCTGGGGTTGCTGGGGGCACTGCTGGGCAGTTACGCCAGCTGGCCGGTGGCAAGCTTCTACCCGCACATCGGCAGCCAGTGGAACACCTTCTTCCTGGCCCAGTTCGATTACCTGCTGGCCCTGTGCGTGCTGTTCGCAGCACCCTTGCTGATCGCCATGTTCCTCGCCGAACTCGGCCTGGCCCTGGTCAGCCGCTTCGCGCCGTCGCTGAACGTGTTCATCCTGTCCATGCCGATCAAGAGCCTGGTCTGCAGCACGCTACTTGTGCCGTACCTGGTCCTGCTGATGACACTGGCCGAGGATCAGGTGTCCATCGCGCTGGCCAAGGCAAGTCTGCTCGCTCCGTTGCTGGAGCAACCATGAGCAGCGAGAAAACTGAACAGCCCACACGGGCAAAATTGCGCGATGCGCGCCGCAACGGTCAGGTGGCCAAGAGCAAGGAGCTGGTCTCCACGGTGCTGATCCTGAGCCTGGTTGCGTTGCCCATGGCTTTTCCCGACTACTTTCTCGGGCATCTGCGTGAGCTGATGATGCTCCCCGCCCCCCTGCTCCACCTGCCCTTTCGCCAAGCGCTGGAGCTGATGCTCGAGCAACTGCTGCATGAGTTGCTATGGCTCACCCTGCCGTTCCTACTGACGGCCGTGCTCGCCGCCATCGCCGGCAACCTGCTGCAGACCGGCTTCGTGTTCAGCGGCCAGTCGCTCTCACCCGACCTGAAGAAAGTCAGTCCACTGGAGGGGGTGAAACGAATCTTCTCGGTCAGGAACGTGTTCGATTTCCTCAAGTCGTCGCTCAAGGTACTGCTGCTCGGCGCGCTGGTGCTTGGCCTGCTCAGCGACCACCTGCGCACGCTGCTGCGGGTGTCATCGTGCGGCATCGAGTGCATCCTGCCGTTGCTGGGCAGCCTGATGGGCAGACTGATCGGGGTCTGTGCCGTGGGTTTCCTGGCGATCTCGGCAGCCGACTACGGCCTGGAGCGCTGGCAGCATCTCAAGCAATTGCGCATGAGCAAGGAAGAGGTCAAGCGCGAGCACAAGGAGATGGAGGGCGCCCCCGAGCTCAAGCGCGAGCGCCGCAAGCGCCATCGCGAAATGCACAACGGCACGTTGCGCGCGGATGTCAGGCGCTCGTCGGTCATCGTCGCCAACCCGACCCATATCGCCGTGGGCCTGCGCTACAAACCCGGGGAAACACCCTTGCCGCTGGTCACCCTCAAGTACACCGACGAGCAGGCCCTGCTGGTGCGGCGGATTGCCGAGGAAGAAGGAGTACCGGTGCTCGAACGTATTCCCCTGGCCCGGGCGCTATTCGCCGACAGCCGGGTGGAGCAGTACATTCCCGGCGAGTTGATCCAGCCAGTGGCCGAGGTGATTCGCTGGTTGCAGGCGCAGGAGGAGATGGCATAGATAACGTAAACCACAGGCAAACCAAGGTCCCTGTGGGAGCAGGTTTACCCGCTCCCACAGGGATCGCGCCAGATTCTAAAAATTGAGCAAGACAGTTGCTCCCACAGGTCCAGGACAATGGAGATGGGAGCGCTAGACCAGGATCCCACGCTGCGGCAATGGCCGGCGCACAGGCACGGTTTCTGCGCGCTCCCTCGCCAGATTCCGAGCAGGCTGGCGAAGCTGTGTCCAGAACACCTGGAGCAACGCATCGCGCTCCTGATCATCACGGATCGCCCGCGCGGCTGCGGCCAACACGGCATCGTTCATGGCGTTCCAGCCTCATCGTCAAGGTGCCGTTGCGTCAGCGCCCGCTGCAACGCGGCCAACTGCCCTTCGATACTGGCATCGATCACGCAGCCTGCGGTCTCCAGGCGACAGCCGCCTCGCGCTAGCCTGGCATCGGCGCATACCTCGACAGGCCCGACCTCGGGATATAGCGCGAGCACTTCATCCAAACGCTGGCGAACCTCAGGCAACTGATCGGGCCCTACGTGCAGCAACAACGCTTCCATTGGCTGAACCTGCGCCAGCGCCTGACGGGTCGCGGCCAGTGTCAGCTCGATATCAGGGTACTCCCCCAGCACCTTGCACACGGCCTGGCGCACCACCTCGCTCATCTGCTGGTCGACCTGGCGATAGAAGGCATCGCAGCGCAAGCGTGTCCCATGCAGCAACGCCACCTGTTCGATGGCGGCCATTTCCAGCCCGACCTCCCGCCCGAGCCGCTGATGCTCCTCGAGCACCGCATCGGCCCGGGCATCGATATCCCGGGCACGCTGACGTGCGTTTTCGGTCAGTACGCTGGCATCGAGGTACTGCTGATAGTCAGTGCTGCGCAATACGTTCAGGCTCGGGTCGATCATCGGCCGGGCCTCATTCAACTCAATAAATGGCAACATTCCGGGCTCCTGTCTCGGGCCACTTTCAGGCAAAGGGTGCGTGCCAGGACGCGTTGTTCATCGTCCATCGGCCAAGTCGGCATTGCAGTCACGGCGGGCAGGCGCAGGTTCAGACGCCGAGCGAACCCCGAATCGACCTCACCGCATGCCTGCAGCCAGAACGCCAAGCCACAACCAGGCAGGTACGCGTCCAGGTCACCGGCTGGCAGCGCCTGTTGCCAGCCCACAGGCCAAGGGCCAATGACGAGACACCACTTTTCCAGGCAATAGCGCAGGCCCTGTGGGTTGAGTGCCGCCCGCAACCGCGCCTGCCCCGACCGTTCGAGTACTTGTCGGATGGCCTGGCCATGCAGCAGGCCGCCCAAACTGGCCAACACCCGCTCCAACGCCGGCTGTGAAAACAGGGCCAGCCTACCGAGTCGTTCTGGCAAGTCGAACGGCTCGCACAGCGCCAGCACCGACATCAGCCAGCCGTTGACCTCGCGACTCTCCCGCCAGTACGGCAAGGCCTGAACCATCTGATCCAGCGCTTCGGGACAGTGGGTCGAATGCAGGTAGTGCGCCGGGCAGTAACGAAACTGGAACTCGGTCATGCTCTCTGACGCCACCACAGGTACTGCGCCAGGTTGCTCAGTACCAGCACCCCGAGCAGCACGCCCAGCAGCGCCACAAGCCGCCAGCGCGAACCTTCCAGAACCTGGATCGACAACAGCGTGACATGGCGCAGGCCCGCCAGCGGTTGACGCGCCTGGTTCGACGGCACCAGCACCACGCTGATGCGCTCGTAGTCCAGGCCTTCGATGCTGTTGCTCAACAGCTGTTTCATCTGCCCGATGTACAGCTCCAGCGCCGCATCCGCCGCATGTTTGATAAAGATCGACGCCGACGCTACGCCGGCCTGCGCGCGCAGGCCGTCACGGGGCTCCGGCAATACCACGTGCACCCGGGCCACCAGTACACCATCGATCTCCGACAAGGTCCGCGACAGTTCCTGTGACTTCACATAGGTCAGCCGCGCCTGTTCCTCCAAGGGCGAGGAGATCAGGCTGTCCCGGGGAAACACGTCATTGACCGTGGAGAACATCTCCCGCGGATAGCCCTGACGCTTGAGCGCCGCCACCGCGTGGCCGATATCGGCTTCGTCGATCAGGATCTTCACCTTGCCGTCCTTGTCCTGGGCCTTCACCGCCGCGATGCCCTCGGTGTCCAGCACCGCGAGCATTTCGTTGGCCTCGCGCTGGGCGAGGCCAAGGTAAAGCTCGACCCTGCACCCGCCCAGTGTCAGCACTGCCAGAAGCAGCATGCACTGCCATGATCTTTTCACAGGACACCTACTGGGCTTTCATGAGGGTTTCGATGTTCTGCGTGGTGCGCCCGACACCCTTGGCGATCAACTCTACCTGCAGGTTGCTGCGGATCAGCGACCAATGGGCGTCCATCAGTGCCACGGGGTCCCCCGTGCGCGAGACCAGGCTGGCCTGCGCGCCCTGCCGGGCTTCGGTATGCTGCTGGTGGAGCTGCCCTATCTGGTGCAGCAGTCCATCGCCAGGGCTGTCGGCGGCACCGGAAAGCGCTTGCTCGAACTCGGCCACCTGCCGGGAATCGGCAGCCGGTGCTGACAGGGACTGCAGGTCGGTGACAACCCGGGTTACCTCGGTAATGCCATTCATGAGCCGCCCTCCACCGTGAAGGAATCATTCAGCAGGTCCATCGCCATGGCGAGCACTTGCAGCCTCGTTTGCTGCGTCAGTTCCGAGGACACCTGTTCGCGGGTTTGATGTTCAACAAGGCTTGCCTGGAACTCGGCTGCGTCTTGATCACTGTGCGTGGGCATCGCGATCAGTGCACCTTGCGCACCAGACACAAGCGCCGAGGCCAGCGGACTCATGCCACCACCTGGGCGCGCATGCCCTGGGCAAAGCGGACCAGATCAGGATCACCGCTCTGCGCCATGCCCTCGAGACGCCGCTCGAGCACGGCCATGTAGCCCAACTGGCGCTCGCACAGCGCCAGCCACGGCTCGAGGGATGGCCAGGGGCCTGGTTGCCCTCTGCCAGGGCTTCCTCGCAACGCCCCTGCCCCATCAGGCTGGCAATGCGTATCGCACAGGCGGCCTCCATGGTTGCCGGTTCCCGGGCCAGCCATTGCGCGATGCACAACGCCTCGTCATGGTGACGATACTCGACACCCAGCAGGCCCAGGCGGGCCATCAGATTGTTCACGGAATGGTTCATGCTCAGAACTTCTGCAGGATGCTGCTGAGAGTGTTCTTGAAGGTCTGACCCAGGGTCGCATCGACCTGGAACACGTTCGACCAGATGTTCGTACGATGGCGCATGTCGGCCAGCAACGCAGGATCGTCACTTTTCTTGTTGAGCTTCTCGAGCGAATCGAGAACATCCTTGTTGGCCTTTTGTACCTGCTCGACCATCCCCTTGTGCACCATGTCCATGGTGTTGCTGGTACCGTCGTAGAAGCCGCTGCTGATGTTCGTCATTTCAGTGTTCCTCCAGTTTCTCGAGTATTTTCAAGGCTGCTTCAAGGGCCGCCAGTTGTTGGTGCAATTCCTGGAACTCGGAAGGTGGCAGCGGCTCCGACAACTGCCTGGCACAGGCCTGCCGTGCGTGCTCCAGCACCGAGAACATTCGCGCCTGCTTACGCGGATCACGCACCTCCCACATGAGTTCATCCATCATCTGCCGGTCTCTCCTTCAGGTTGATCACGTAGTCCCGGCCACCCTTGCTCAGCGTGATCGCCTGCCGATCGATCGCCAGGATGCGAATGCCGGAGGGCATCAGTGCCCCCACTGGGTAACGGCGGTTGTCGCTCAGCGTCACGTAGGGCAACCGCCCCAGTGAGACGCCTCGAACAGGGAAATCGAGTTTCGCGGGCGCAGGTGCCCTGCCCTCGTCGACCAAGCGCAATGATGGGTGGTCGCCGAATGCCTCGCGGTACTGTCGCTGCAGGTTCTGGTAGTCCTGGAGCTGGCGCTCGCGCAGCGCCCCGCGCAGCACCAGGGTGTGTCCCTGGTCGGTCACGCTCAAGGTGTCCTCCAGGCGCCATTCGCGCAGCAGTTGCGCCAGCCGCGTCCGGGCTTGCTCCTGGGGCTGGGGCGGTTGCTCGACGGGCGCTACCACTGCTGTTGGCGTGCCCTGTGCCTCAGCGTCGGCAATCAACAATCGCGTGAGCAACACGAGCAGCAAAAGCAACCCGGCACCCGGCACCATGAACCAGCCGTGGCGCAAGCCTGACCGAGAACGCTGCGCGGGAAGCCACTCGGCGAACAGGTCGTCTTGATTGCAGAAGGCCCACTGCAGCGGACCGCAACATTGAGTCGCCAATGCCTGGAGTTCGGCCTGCGCTGCCACCTCTCGTCCATCCTGGGTGGGTGCTTCGCTCGAACCCCACTCCAGCAAGCGTACGCCACCGGCCTCGACCATCAGCACCAGGTGAATGGCGGCAATGCCCGTATCCGCCAGCACCAGGTCGGCCTGGGCCGGATCGGCGCCGATGACCACCCGCCCAGGCATCAGGGACACCTCGGCGCCGGCATTCAAACCGCTGTAGATCCGCAGTTTCCAGGTCATATCAGGCACGCTCGCCAAGCCCGGGGTCAATCAGCCTCGGCTCGATCAGGAACAGGCGCACCGAACGACGGGTGTTGCTCGACTGATAGCGGAACAAGGCGCCCAGGAAGGGAATGTCACCCAGCAACGGGACCTTGCGGATGCTTTCGCTCGTTTCGTCGCGATGGATGCCGCCGATCATCAGACTCTGCCCAAGGTCTACCCGGGCCAACGTGTCGATGACCGTGCGGCTGACGGTCGGAATGCCATCGGGCCCGGTGCTGTTGGGTTTCTGGCTGCCATCCTCGATATGCAGGCTCAGGCTGATTTCCGGCCGGTCCGTGCTGCGGATCAGGCGCGGCGTCATCTTCAGCAAGGTGCCGTAGGTAATGGCCTTGAGCTCGGCCACCCGCTCGCCCATCACCCGCACATAGTAGGTTTCGCTATGATCGATCACTGCCAGGGTGTTTTCCTGGGTCAGCAAGGTCGGGCGTGATACCACCTGGGCATGACCCTCGCCCTGCATCAGGGTGATCTTGGCCAGCAGCCGGTTCAATCCCCGACTATCGACCAGGCTGCCAGCCAACGTGGTTTGCGCCAATCCCGCTTGGGTTCGGATGTCCATCAGTTGATGCTTACCGACTCCGAACTGCCATTCCACGCCCAGCTCATCCAGGTGTTCGGCGTTGATATCGAGGATCGTCAGGCCTACCTCTATCCGCGCCGCTGGCCGGTCCAGCGCCATGACCAGGCGCCGGTACATGGGCAGGCGCTCGGCGTGATCACGCACGATGATGGAATTGATCGACGGTTCGGCCTGGACCACGGCCCGGCCGGCACGCACGGGCGCGCCCTCTCCCACGGACTGGCCGTCGACCGCCACCACATTGGCATCGGCCAGCACCCGGGAAAGGAGCGTGGCCACGCCGGGCACCGCCACCTTCTGGTCGCGATAGTCGATCTCGCGGTCCACGGCCACCGCATGCCGGAGTGGGATCACCTCGACGCTCAGGCTGCCACCCAGTTCATCCTGCAGGCTGGCCTGCTGCTCCAGGGCCTTGACGGTCTGCTCGACCCGGTCCAGATAGCGGGGCGGTCCCGACGCATACACCAGCCGTCCACCCGACGTGGCACGCCAGGCAAAGCGCGAGGTCCAGCCACCACCCTCCTGGAGCGCCGCACGTAGTTGCGGCTCGCGTACCCTGTCCAGGTGGATCAGGCGGGTCTGCACTTCGCTCGACTTGTCGACATGCAGCACCGCGCCGTCGTAGTACCAGGCCAGGTTGTAGAGCACCGCGACCTGCTCGAGAAACGCCTGCGGGTCCGGCTGCTCGAAGGTGGCGCTAACCTGGTCCCTGACCTTGTCGCTGACCACCACCGAACCTTGATAGTTGGTGGCAAAATTGGTCAGCACATCGCGCAGGCTCTCGCCCTGGGCGATGTAGTGGAACGGCTCGTCCGCCCAATCCAGCGGCTCGCCCTGGGCGACAAGACTGGCCAGCAGGGCTGCCAGACCGGTGGCAAGCGATCTCATGGCAGCCATACGCTTGCTCCACGGGCAATCAGGGGTGTCGGGCCGCGACGGAACGCGCTCAGGACATTCAGCAGGGCGAGCTGAACCCCGAGCACATGCTCAAGGGCATCCACATCGCCCTTTGACAGGTCTATCCAGGCCTCAAGCAGCAGTTCTCCCTCAGGTGTCAGTGCCAACCGCTGCGGGCACTGCGCAGCCCACGCAACGAGCATGCCCGACAGGCGGCGCAGGACCTGTTGGTCGAGACTGGCGCCTTGACCGACCACCGACGACAGCGAGCTGCGAACCACCAGCCGTACGCCACGCGGTTCGAGCCGCAGGCCATGGCCATCAATGCACAGGTGGTAGCCGCCAGCATCATCGGCCAGCCATGGCGCCATGCCCAGCCGGCGGGCCAGCTGCGTGAAAAGTCTGTTCATACGGGTCTTGTCCATGCGAGGTAGGGGTTGGCGCCTAGCGACGGGCGTCGCTGGGCGTGCAACCGAAACGCCGGCGATAGCTCTGGCTGAAATACGACTGGCTGGAAAAGCCGCTTTCCATGGCGATGTCGACAATGCTCATGCGCGTGTTCAGCAGCAGATGATGCGCGTGGACAATCCGGCGCTCGGTGATCCAGGCCCGCGGCGAGCAGTTGTAGAAGGAGCAGAACAGGCTCTTGAATGCCGTCAGACCCAGCCCGAAGGCCTCGGCGTACTGGTCCAGGCGCCACTCGCGCAGGTAGTGCTGCTCCATGAAGGCGTGCAGGCGATCGACATGGCGATTGCCCTGCTGCCGCAGGGCTGCCAGCAATGCCCGGCCCTGCGCCCCGAACACCAGCAGCAACAGCAGCTCCTCCAGGCGCAGCATTGCCAGCATCGACGAGGTCCCCTCGCCTTCGAGCCCCGCCAGGCGGGTCACGCATTCCTGCGCCGCAGTGCAAGGGTGAAGCCGCAAGGTATTCACACCGGGCTCGCCGCAGCGCTCGAGATGGCTCAGTTCCTGGCCGTGGCGCTGCATGAACGCCTGCACGAAATTCACGTCCAGCGGCAGCCACAGCACCTGGCACGCCTGCCATCGGGTCGCCACCAGGTAGGTGCCACGCTTGACGAACAGCAGCTCGCCGGCCTGTAGATCGATGACATTGTCTTTTTCGCGCACGGCCAGCTCGCCTGCCATGATCGCGTAGAAGCCTTCCTGCCCCTGGGACGCAAAACCCGCCCCGACAACATCCAACTGCCGCCCTTGCACACACCAGTCCTCAACTGGAGAAATCCCTCTCGCACCAGGCCGTACTTCCCGTAGACCCCTTTACACACCACGTCGAAGCTCAACGGGTGTAGACATGGCCATAGGCTACGATGCCCTCCCCTGCTTGAACGCAGGGATTGTCCTGGAATGGGCGGAGGCATTTCGCCACCATCTGTAGGAAGTTCGCTGAACCTGGCGCACGGCAGAAAGTGAGCGACAGCCAGCAGCTAAAAAACGACGACAGCCTCCGATAGTCGGGCAAGCAGCATGGTCGTTACCGTGGCGGTCCCCTCCAACGAGAACTCGCCATGCCAGGCACAAACTATGACTATGCGTTGACCCAGCTGTACGCGGCCTTGAAGCTGGATCCCCCAGTGGCCTTCGAGCCGGTGATCAGCCTGCGAGTAGGCACCCATGTGTGCAACGTGACCGAGCACCCCGCCGACCAGTTGCTGATGTTCATCGAACTACCCGCCATCGACGACGTACGCTGGGGCCAGCAGAACCTGTTCTGCCAGGACGCCTGCAAGCCCGTGCTCGGCCTCGACCCGATCACGGGCTGCCAGGTGCTATGGAACCGCCAATCCCTGATGCAGATGGACCGCGCCATGGTGCATCACCAACTGGAACAGCTGGTTCAGGCCGCCCATGATCTGGCCGACGGCGAAACACCCTGAATGGCGTTCAGCGCTGCGCCCAGATCTGCGCTTCGCTCCACCCCAGGGCGGCAAAGTCCTCGGCGCGCAGCGAGGCCTCCTCTTCGCAGAAGAATTCGTCCAGTTGCGGAGGCCTGACCGCCGTGTCGCTGAGCATCGCGTGCACCTGGCCGCGGTGGTGGATCTGGTGCTCGAACAGGTGCGACAGCAAGCGCAGGCGCGGCTCCTGCTGCATCCGCTCCGGCCGCACGATGCTGACATAGCGCCCGAGTTGGTCATCGCGCAATTGCCGGCAGTAAGCGATCAGCCGCTGGTCGGCCTGGGCCTGCTGGGCTTGCAGGTCGGTACAGGTAGCGAAAGGCTGCTCGGGCACGAAGAAGCGCTCGCCGTCCGGGTCGGGCGTTGCCCCGCGCTGCTCGCACTCCAGCGCGTCCAGGTAGAACCAGTCCACCGTCAACAGGTGGTTGAGGGTGGCCTTGATCGAGGGGAAGAAGCTGCAACGGGGGGCGACGAACTCGTCCTGGGTCAGTTGCAGGCAGGCCTTGTACAGGCGATGGTTGGCCCAGCCGTTGTTGTAGGCCTGGGTCAGCAGATGATGCGACAGCGGCTCCATGGTCGGCTCCTTCAGGCGAAGCGTTGCAGTTGCATCTCCCGTAGCCGGCTCAGGGTCCGTTGGTACGGGAACGCCAGATACCCTTGAGTGTAGAGCGCTTCCAGCGGGACCTCGGCCTCCAGGTACAACGCGACCCGCCGGTCGTAACACTCGTCGACCAGCGCGATGAAACGCCGCACGCTGTCATCCTTTGGCGCCAACGTCGGCAGTTCGCGGTCTCCGGCCTCGACACGGGCCGCGCCATCTTCAGTGCCACGGGCGATACGCCCGGCCTGCTGCACGCCGCCCAGGGCCGGCACATCACTCAGCAGAATGGCCGGGTAACGGTCGCACAACGCCATGAAGTCCATGGCGGCCAGGGGCTGCTCGCACAGATCGGCAAATCGGCACCAGAGCGCCCGCGGGCTGTGGCGCACGACCTGAACGTGGCGCGAGCCGATCTGCACGGCCTGCGCGCTGCCGGGGTCATCCGGGCTCAACTGGTCGAACACCGTCGACAACGCCCCGTCACCTCCCGCTGGCGCCACCCAGTAGCGTTGCAACCGTGCCCCCGGGTGCAGGCGATGGTCCTGCTCGCCGGCCACCGACAGCACACGCATATGCTGCTCGATGGCGGCGATGGCCGGCAGGAAGCGCTCGCGGTTGAAGCCGTCGCGGTACAGTTGGTCGGGGGGCTGATTGGAGGTGGCGACGACCACCACACCCTGGTCGAACAGCACCTGGAACAGCCGACCGAGGATAATCGCGTCACCGATATCGCTGACGAACAGCTCGTCGAAACACAGCACGCGAATCTCGCCAGCCAACTCGCGGGCCAGGGCCTTGAGCGGGTCGGCGGTGCCGTTGAGCTGGAACAGGCGCTGGTGGACCCAGGCCATGAAGTGGTGGAAGTGCTGGCGCCGGGCAGGTAGCGACAACGAACGGTGAAACAGGTCCATCAACCAGGTCTTGCCACGGCCCACCGGGCCCCAGAGGTACAGGCCCTGGGTCGACTTGTCCTGGCCCAGGGCATCGAAGCAGGCCTGCAATGCGGTGACGGCGGCCGCCTGGTCCGGGTCGGGAAAGTAGCCGCGTTCAGTGAGGGCCTGGAGGTAGAGGGATTCTGGCGTCATGCCGGCCATGGTACGACACTTTCGCCCCTATCGTGCGTGGGAGCGGGCTTGCCCCGCGATAGGCCCCCTCAGCCATCATCCGTCCTTCAAGCCCACCTTCAGCAATGCCCCGTCCTTGGCATCGGTCAGCACATACACATAACCATCCGGCCCCACTCGCACATCGCGGATCCGCGCCTTGAGATCGCCCAACAAGCGTTCTTCATGCACGATCTTGTCACCATCGAGCTGCAAACGGATTAACTCCTGGGTCGCCAGGGCGCCAATGAACAGGTTGTGTTCCCACGCCTTGAAGGTCGGGCTGTCATAGAACGCCATGCCGCTGATGCCCGGCGACTTCTCCCACACATGATGCGGGTCGACCATGCCATCGACGTGCTTGCCCTTGGCTTCCGGGATCGGCAGCATCGAGTAATTGATGCCATGGGTGGCGATCGGCCAACCGTAGTTCTTGCCGGGCCGTGGAATGTTGATCTCGTCGCCGCCACGGGGGCCATGCTCGTGGGTCCACAGCTGGCCGGTCCAGGGGTTCAACGCCGCGCCCTGCTGGTTGCGGTGGCCGAATGACCAGATCTCCGGGCGCACATTGTCGCGGCCGACGAAGGGGTTGTCCTTGGGTACCTCGCCATCGGGCAGGATGCGCACGATCTTGCCCTGCAGCTTGTCCAGGTCCTGGGCGGTGGGCCGCTGGTTGTTCTCGCCCAAGGCGATGAACAGGTAACCGTCGCGGTCGAACACCAGCCGCGAACCGAAATGATTGCCTTCGGAGAGCTTGGGCTGCTGACGGAAAATCACCGTGAAGTTCTCCAGACGGGCCCGGTCCTGGGACAGCTGGCCACGGCCGACCGCAGTCCCCGCCTTGCCGTCGGGGCCTTCTTCGGCAAACGACAGATAGACCGTTCGGTCCTTGTCGAAGTCCGGCGACAGCACCACGTCGAGCAGGCCACCCTGGCCTTCGGCCCACACCTTGGGCACGCCGGACAATGGCGGGCCGACCTTGCCCTCTGCACTGACAATGCGCAGGTTGCCGGGGCGTTCACTCACCAGCATGTCCTTGCCACCCGGCAGGAAGGCCAGGGCCCAGGGGTTGCGCAGGCCGTCGGCGACAGTGCTGACGGTCAGTTGCCCCGCTTCACTGGGAAATTCCTGCTCGGCGGCCGCCTGGGCCAACAGCGGAAACAGGCCGGCGGCGGCCAGGGTGGTCAACCAGGTACGTGGCGTCATGCTCGATTCCTTCGAAGGGGCTCACGGCACGCGCAGCGAATCGCGTGGTGGCCGGGTGGGTTCCAGGTTCGGGGTCTGCTGCTCGCGGCGCAGGTTTTCGCCATTGCCGATACCGCGGTTGTCGAGAGTCGGCGGGCGCGGGTTGGGTTGCGTGGACGGGCCGCGCACCGGCGGCGTGGCGGGCACGCTGCCCTGGCGGCTGTTGGGGTTGGCACGCATGATCGGGCTGTTGTACGGGTTGTTGCTGTCGTTGGCGGCGAGCAACGGCGCCGGCAGGGGCGCCGCCTGGAGCGGCATGGCCAGCAACAGGCCGAGGCCCAGGATTGGCAGGGTGGGGTTCATGCTTCACCTCCGGTACGAAAAGGCGCGCTCCAGGGTTGGATAGCCTAAAGCGCGCAGGGTTCGACGCAAAAGGATGAATGTGGGTCCTGATGTTTCAGTATGGCCCCCTGGGCTGCGCTGTCGCGTAGGGAACAGGGTTCCAGCGTGGGAGCGGGCTGGTCGGAACGCCGCACCGCCCGGATCACCGGCGAAGCCGGTGCCAAACGCCACATCGCGGGGCAAGCCCGCTCCCACGCGGCTCCAGTCAAATCAAAGATTTATGTTTTGTTCCATGAGAGCGGCCTTGCCGAGGCGTCGGACCGGCCGGAAAGGGCCGCAAAGCGGCCCCTGCGCTACCTTGCCATATCCACCTTGTGCCGCGCCGCATACAGGCACAGCATCTCCATCGCCAGCGTCGCCCCGGCCAGCGCGGTGATATCGGCATGGTCATAGGCCGGCGCCACCTCCACCAGGTCCATGCCCACCAGGTTGATCCCGCGCAAGCCGCCGAGGATCTCCAGCGCCTGCACCGTGCTCAGCCCCCCGCATACCGGCGTGCCGGTGCCGGGCGCGAAGGCCGGGTCCAGACAGTCGATATCGAAGGTCAGGTACACCGGCCTGTCCCCCACCCGCTGGCGGATCGCGGCGATGATCGCCTCGGTGCCCGAACGATGTACCTGGCGGGCATCGAGGATGGCGAACCCCTGGCTGTCGTCATTGGTGGTGCGCAGGCCGATCTGCACCGAGTGCGCCGGGTCCACCAGGCCTTCGCGCGCCGCGTGCCAGAACATGGTGCCGTGGTCTATGCGCTTGCCCTCCTCATCCGGCCAGGTGTCGCTGTGGGCGTCGAAGTGCACCAGCGCCAGCGGGCCATGCCGGCGGGCATGGGCCTTGAGCAGCGGGTAGCTGATGAAGTGGTCGCCACCCAGGGTGAGCATGGCGCAGCCGGCCTCGAGGATGTGCTCGGCGTGCGCCTCGATGCTGTCCGGCACCGACGCGGGCGTGCCGCTGTCGAACGCGCAGTCGCCGTAGTCGATCACCGCCAGGTGATCGAACGGGTCGAACGTCCAGGGCCAGTGTCGGGCCCAGGCTTGCTGCACCGAGGCGTTGCGGATCGCCCGCGGGCCGAAGCGCGCGCCGGGGCGGTTACTGGTGGCGGTGTCGAACGGCACACCGCTGACCACCACGTCGACACCGCGCAGGTCGCGGCTATAGCGGCGCCGGGAAAAACTGGTGATACCAGCATAGGTGCTCTCGGCGGCGGTGCCGTAGAGGCTGTCACGGGTCATGGCCTGGTCGTTGTCCTGGGCGAGGTCCATGGTCTGTCTCCTGTCGTTGTTGTTCACTGGCGGCTGCGGAAGGTGATCCACAGGCGGTTGCGCTGGCGCAGGTCGGACAGCGCCATGCTGCGGTCGGCGAACAGGCGCTGGCGCACCTCGGCCGGCGGGTAGATGTCCGGGTCATTGCGGATCGCCGCATCCACCAGCGGCGTCGCGGCCTGGTTGGCGTTGGCGAAGAACAGCGTGTTGGTCAGGGCCGCCACCGATTCGGGGCGCAGCATGAAGGCGATGAAGGCACGGGCCGCCTCGGGGTGCGGCGCGTCCTTGGGGATCACCAGGTTGTCCTGCCAGACCAGGGTGCCCTCGCGGGGGATGCGGTAGATCAGCTCGAACGGCTTGCCGGCGCGACGGGCCTGGTCGGCGGCCATGGCCGCGTCGCCGTTGTAGGTCAGCGCCAGGCACACGCTGCCGTTGGCCAGGTCGTTGATCTGGCGGCCGTTGGCCACGTAGCTGATCGACGGCTGCAACTGCTGCAACAGTGCCTGGGCGGCGTCCAGGTCGGCCTTGCTCTGGCTGTACGGGTCCTTGCCCAGGTAGTTGAGGGTCAGGCCGATCACCTCCTGGGGCGAGTCCGGCATGGCGATCCCGCAGTCCTTCAGGCGGCTGGCGTATTCGGGCTTGAACAACAGGTCGAGGCTGTCCAGCGGCACATCGCCCAGGCGCTGGCGCACGGCCTCGACATTCACCCCCAGCCCCAGCGTGCCCCAGGTGTATGGCAGCGCATGGCGGTTGCCGGGGTCGGCCTCGGCCAGCTTGGCCAGCAGGTCCGGGTCGAGGTTGGCGTAGCCGGGCATCGCCTGCGCCTCGAGCGGCTGCAGGGCGCCGGCCTTGAGCGCCCGGGCCAGCACCGTGGCCGACGGCACCACCACGTCGTAGCCGCTGCCGCCGGTGAGCAGCTTGGTCTCCAGCACCTCGGTGGTGTCGAAGGTGTCGTAGCGGACCTTGTAGCCGGTCTCCTGCTCGAACCGCGCCAGGGTTTGCGGGGCGACATAGTCGGCCCAGCTGTACAGGTTGACGACCTTCTCCTCGGCCTGCAGCGGCAGGGCGATCAGCAATGAAAGCAGACACAACGTTCGACGCATGGCGGGCACCTCGGCGTGGGGGTGGATGCCGCCAGCATGCCTGCCGGGTTACATTGTAAAAATGGCAACTTTGCGAAGCTGACATTCACCAGGATCAATGTGATGCTCGGACAATTGCACGACCCGGACCTGCACCTGCTGCGGCTGTTCGTCACTGTAGTCGAGGCCGGCGGCTTCAGCGCCGCCCAGGGCGTGCTGGGGCTCAGCCAGCCCAGCATCAGCCAGCAGATGGCCAGGCTGGAGACCCGCCTGGGCTATCGCCTGTGCAGTCGAGGCAAGGGCGGCTTCAGGCTGACCGAGAAAGGCGAGCTGCTGCTCCAGGCGACCCGCGGCCTGTTGCTGCAGATCGAGCAGTTCCGCCAGCAGGCCAACGGCGTGGCCGGACGCTTGCTCGGCACGCTGCGCATCGGCCTGGCCGAGAACCAGGACCGCGAGGTCACCTTGCGCCTGGCCCGGACCATCGCCCGTTTTCGCCAACGCGACGAGCATGTCCGCCTGGAACTGACCAGCGCGCCACCCGCCGAGCTCGAACGGTTGTTGCTGGAACAGCGCCTGGACTGCGCCATCAGTTACTTCTCCGGCAACCAGGCGGCATTCGATTACCTGCCATTGTTCGAGGAACGCCAGCGACTCTACTGCGGCCAGGGGCATGAGCTGTTCGACCAGGTCCAGGTCAGTCGCAAGCAATTGCTGGAGGCCGACCAGGTCTGCCATCCCTACCGCTTTCTCAAGCAGGGCGAACCCTTCCAGAGCCGACGCAGCCTGGCGGTGGCGGAGCAGATCGACAGCGCGCTGACGTTGATCCTGTCGGGACGCCATATCGGCTACCTGCCCTGCCACTGCGCCGCGTCCTGGGAGGCCCAGGGGTTGTTGCGGGCACTGGACCCGACACTGGATTTCGTGGTGCCGTTCACCTTGGCGCGGCACCGTGGGCAGGAGCCAGGTGAAGCGCAGCAGGCGTTCATGGAGGATCTGCGCAGTGTATTCGTTTGAATTGGGGCCGCTTTGCGGCCCATCGCGGGCAATCCCGCTCCCACAGGAGCCGCACATTCCTTGATAGCGGCGCCACGCATTTGCCACACTGAGGACTCGCCCGTGTCCCGAGACCCTATCACCATGTATGCCCGCGCCTGCCTGATCCTGCTGCTGACCCTTGGCCTGAGTGCCTGCGCCCTGTTCCAGGGCCGTGACCCGCTGAACATCAGCGTGATCGGCATCGACCCTTTGCCCGGCCAGGACCTGGAGCTGCGCATGGCGGTGAAGATCCGCGTGCAGAACCCCAACGAAACCCCGGTGGACTTCAACGGCATCGCCCTCAACCTGGAAGTCAACGACCAGCCCCTGGCCGCCGGAGTGAGTGATCAACGCGGGCATATCGGTCGCTACGACGAGGCGGTGATCGTGGTGCCGGTGAGCATCACCACCTTCGCCTTCTTGCGCCAGGCCTATGGCCTGAGCCGGGTGGAGTCCCTGCAAGGCCTGCCCTATGTATTGCGCGGCAAGCTGGCGGGCGGCACGCTCGGGACAATGCGCTTCACCGACAAAGGCAAGCTGGACCTGCCCGCCGCCATAAGTGCCGGCTGGTAAACCTGTTGTTCAGGTAAGCGAACGATCACTCGCCAGCAGCGGCGGAACCGACAAAGCGCACACCGGGGCGTGGACGTTCATCCACGCTGAGTTCGAACACATCCGGCCGTGCATAGTGGCCGACCACATCGAAGTCGTAACGTGCACGCACCAACTCATCGGTGTCGACCTCGGCACAAAGCAACCCTCGCTCACCTACCAGGGGCCCAGCGAGTACCTCGCCGAGGGGGCCGACGATCACGCTGCCACCGTTGATCAACGGCCGGTCTGCCGGCCAGTTGGCCACCTCAAGGCCGAGCGCCGCCGGTGAGTCCTGCACCTGGCAGGCACTGATGACGAAACAGCGTCCTTCGGCGGCGATATGGCGCATGCTGACCTGCCACAGCTCGCGCTCATCCACCGTCGGCGCGCACCACAGCTGCACGCCCTTGGCGTACATGGCAGTGCGCAGCAGGGGCATGTAGTTCTCCCAGCATATCGCCGCGCCGATGCGCCCGGCGCGGCTCTCCACGACCGGCAGCGTGGAGCCGTCGCCCTTGCCCCAGATCAGCCGCTCGGTGCCGGTGGGCATCAGCTTGCGGTGCTTGGCCACCAGGCCGCCTTCAGGCTCGAAGAACAGCACGGTGCAGTACAGGGTATTGCCGCTGCGCTCGATCACGCCAAGCACCAGGCTCGCCCCGGTGCGCGCCGACAGCCCGGCCAGCGCCTCGGTTTCGGCACCCGGTACATCGATGGCGTTGGCGAAATAGCGGGCGAAGGCTTCACGCCCCTCGGGCAGGCGATAACCGAGCTGGGTACCGAACCCCTCGCCTTTCGGGTAACCGCCGAGCAACGCCTCGGGCATCACCACCAGGCTGGCACCGGCCTCGCGGATGGCCTGCTCGTAGCCGAGGATCTGTTCCAGGGTGGCAGCCTTGCCCGCAGGCAGCGAGCCGATCTGCAGGGCGGCAACGATGGATCTTGGCATCCTGGGGACTCCTGTCAGAAGAAAGCCGAAAGGTGCGCACCCCGCACCGCAAGTGTTCGCCTGCCTCAGCGGCTGGTGCTGGCGGCGGCCATCATCTTGTTCACTTCACTGCGTACCAGTTGGGTGAATTCCGCCGGCGACATGCCGTCGAGCTCCGCACGCACCCACTCGGCCCACTTGCCCTTGCGCCGCGGTTTCTCCGCGATCAGCCGAGCGGCCTCACCCTTGGCCTTGCCCAGGTTGTTCTGCCAGTACTCGAACAAACGGGCCTTCTCTGCCTCGATCTGCGCCCGTTCCTGGAAGCTCATGTTGGCCAGATTGAAACTCATGGGGGTATTACCTGCCGCTGGGAAATGGGCGCTATCTTACACTGTAGCGACGCGCCATCGGTACGCCGCTGCAACTTTCCCGGCGCCGTGGCATCCACTGTTCAACGCCCAACCCTTCACGAGGATGTGTACATGGCCAGGAAAACCGCCGCGCAAGGCAACAACGACCAGATCAAGGATCAGGTGTTCAGCGAGCTGCAGGCATTGATCGAGGAGTCCGAAAAGCTGCTCAGCGACAGCGCGTCGCTGGTGGGTGAGGAAGCCGAAGGCATGCGCGCGCAACTGGGGCTGAAGCTGCGCCAGGCGCGCGACGCCACCAGCCGACTGGGCCAGAAGGCACAACCGGTGGTCGAGGCGACACAGGAGTACATTGGCGGCCACCCCTGGCAGACGGTGGCGATTTCCGCAGGTTTCGGCCTGGTGGTCGGCTTGTTGCTCGGGCGCCGCCAGTAGCTCAGGCGGCTTGCGCCAGCGGAATTCCACTGTGGAAGCGCAGTTCCTGGTCGGGTGAAGTAATCAGCCCGACCTCGGCCTCGCGCACCTGCTCCACCACCTGGGCGATATCCGCTTCGTCACCATACTGGTGGGCCAGCTTCAGGTAGCCCTGGTAATGCCGTGCCTCGCTCTTGAGCAGGCCGTGGTAGAAGGTGCCGAGTTCTTCGTCCAGGTGCGGCACCAGGGCGGCGAAGCGCTCGCAACTGCGCGCCTCGATAAAAGCCCCCACCACCAGGGTATCCACCAGCTTGACCGGCTCATGGGCGCGCACCAGCCGCCGCAGGCCCGAAGCATAGCGCCCGGCCGAGACCGGCCGCAGCGGCACGCCCCGGCGCTTCATCAGGCGCAACACCTGCTCGTGGTGCACCAGTTCCTCGCGGGCCAGGCGCGACATCATGTTGATCAGGTCGAGGTGGGTGTTGTATTTGGCGATCAAGCTCAGCGCGGTGCTGGCCGCCTTGAACTCGCAGTTCTTGTGATCGATCAGCAGGGTCTCCTGGTCGGCCAGCGCAGCCTCGATCCAGGCATCAGGGGTACGGCAACCGAGGAAGGCGTCGATTTCAGGAATCAGGGACATGGCACTCACAATCACACAGGACATCGGCAGGACCGGGGATTATACCGGCGACCGTGCCGAGTGCCAGTGACTATGCTTGATACATATCAAGCGGCGGCGGCAGCGGCGCCGTCTATAGTCAGGCATTGGCCGCCATTCTGAAGGGAGTTCACGCCCATGCAAGCCGTACGCAGCATCCTTGTCGTCCTCGACCCCGAGCACGCCCACAGCCGTGCCCTGACCCGGGCCAAGCTGATCGCCGGGGTAACCGGCGCGCGCCTGCATCTGTTGATGTGCGACAAGAAGCAGGATCATGACGCGCTGCTCAGCTTGCTCAGCAGCCAGTTGCATGATGATGGGTACGACAGTGTCACCCACGAGCAGCATTGGAAGGACAACCTGCACAAATCGATCATCCATGTGCAGCAAGCCGAAGGTTGCGAACTGGTGATCAAGGAACACCGGCCTGACAATCCTCTGCGCAAGGCATTGCTCACCCCCAGCGACTGGAAGCTGCTGCGCGAGTGCCCATGCGCGGTGCTGATGGTCAAGAGCGAGCGACCATGGACAGGTGGCAAGATCCTGGCGGCCGTGGATGTTGGCAATCAGGACGAAGCCCATCGCCTGCTGCATGCCAGCATCATCGACCATGGCTATGACATCGCCAGCTTGGCCAAGGGCGAGCTGCATGTGATCAGTGCCCACCCCTCGCCCATGCTGTCCGCTGCGGACCCGGTCTACCAGCTCACCGAGACCATCGAGAAGCGCTATCGCGAGGCGTGCCTGGCGTTCCAGGCGGAGTTCGATATCACCGATGACCGCCTGCACATCGCCGAAGGGCCCGCGGATGTGTTGATTCCCTACACCGAGAAGAAGCTCGATGCCGTGGTGACCATTGTCGGTACCGTGGCACGGACAGGCATCTCCGGGGCGCTGATCGGCAATACCGCGGAGGTGGTGCTGGACTCGCTGGAAAGCGATGTGCTGGTGCTCAAGAGCGAAGAGGCCAAGGCGCATCTGGCCGAGTTGGCGCGGGGCTGAAAGACAACACGCGATCCCCTGCAATAACAGAATACCGTGGGAGCGGGCTTGCCCCGCGATGAGGCCAGATCAGGCAACACCACCGCCTGATCCGGCCTGATCGCGGGGCAAGCCCGCTCCCACGTTGTGTATTCCACAGCAGAGGTGGCGTTGCTTTTC